>CAILMK010000591.1 GCA_903835275.1 uncultured bacterium
GAAATTAAATTTCATTATTTTACCTGTTAAGAAGTAACAAATCCTGTTCTTTTTTACGTCTAAAGAACGTAAATTTGCGGCATCTATGACACTATCAACCACTGAGGAGAATTATCTTAAATGTATCTATAAACTTTCGCAATCTATAGATGATGAAATCAATACGAATGCGATTGCTGCTGAATTATCCACGTCACCTGCTTCCGTCACTGATATGCTGAAAAGGCTTTCTGAAAAGAAGCTGATTTCATACATTAAATACAAGGGCGTCAGGCTGACTTCTTCCGGGGAAAAATATGCGAATGGCCTTATCCGCAAACACCGCCTTTGGGAAGTTTTCCTGGTGGACAAACTAAATTTTACATGGGATGAAGTTCATGATATAGCTGAGCAACTGGAGCATGTGCAATCTGAAGAACTTACAGAGCGAATGGATGATTTCCTCGGGTATCCCAAATTTGATCCTCATGGTGATGCCATTCCGGATAAGCATGGGAAATATACTCCGCGCAAGCAAACCTTGCTTTCAGAACTTGAAAAAGGTAAGAGGGGTGTTATTCTTGGCGTGAACGAACATTCCACCGTTTTTCTTCAATATCTTGATACACAAAAACTGGGTATTGGCGTTCAGGTAGAAGTAGTGGATCTCATTCCTTATGATAATAGTCTGACGATAAAAGTAGGCAAGGACCGCAGTATGACGGTCTCTCATCAGGTAGCAAGAAACCTTTTTGTAAGCATAAATTAATTTTATTGTATTGATATTGAATATGTAGCAAGTTTTGAAAATGTTAAAATTTAGATAATACTAAAAATATATTTCAATAGATTTAATTTGGTTGTATCTTTGCACGGATTTACTGCAATAGATAAATAGTTGATATGTTAAAAGAAGACAGCAAGTCACTTTCAGAAGTTCATGGATCAGTAGATACCGCTAAGGGTACACCCTGGAAGAAGATTCTTGCATTTTTTGGCCCTGCCTACCTGGTAAGCGTCGGGTATATGGACCCCGGAAACTGGGCTACCGATATTGAAGGCGGCAGTCACTATGGATATACGCTGATATGGGTGCTCATTATGAGTAACCTGATGGCATTGCTGCTGCAGGGATTCAGCCTGCGGCTTGGTTTGGTCAGCGGTCGTGACCTGGCACAGGCATCAAGGGAATCCTATCCTCCCTTTGTAAATGTCATTCTGTATTTGCTTGCTGAAATTGCCATTGCAGCCTGTGACCTTGCGGAAGTGCTTGGTATGGCAATAGGCCTGAAATTATTATTTGGCTTGCCACTTATTTACGGAGTTGCCATAACTGTCCTGGATACTATTCTATTATTGTTCCTGCAAAAGCTTGGAATGCGAAAAATAGAAATGTTCATTATCAGCCTTATTACGATCATTGGTATTTCATTTTTCGTCGAACTACTTTTTGCAAAGCCTGATCCTGTAGGCATCATACATGGTATTATTCCCGTGATACCGGATAAATACGCGCTCTATATTATCCTCGGAATCATAGGCGCTACTGTAATGCCGCATAACCTGTATCTGCATTCTGCATTGGTGCAGACAAGAAAAGTAGAACCCGGAAAAGAAAATCTCAGGAAAGCGATCAAGTTTAACCTGATAGATTCGGGTATCGCACTTAATATTGCACTGCTGGTAAATGCAGCGATTCTCATTCTTGCGGCAGCGGTTTTTTATCAAAATTCCCATTACGGCGTGAAGGATATTTCAACGGCGTATGAATTATTAAAGCCATTGCTGGGTTCCTCACTGGCGCCTATATTATTTGCAGTGGCGCTGATTGCGTCCGGACAAAGCTCCACCATCACAGGTACACTTGCAGGGCAGATAGTGATGGAAGGATTTTTAAAACTGCGCGTACCTATATGGATTCGCCGCCTGATCACCCGCCTGTGTGCGGTACTACCCGCTTTTTTTGTGATATTGATAACAGGAGAAGCTTCCGCAGGAAAATTACTTGTATTCAGTCAGGTTTTATTAAGCCTTCAATTGGGATTTGCAATTGTTCCGCTGATACACTTTGTAAGTGACAAAGGCAGGATGGGCACTTTTGTGATTGGCATAAAAAGCAAGATTGCAGGGTGGGTGGTGGCAACTATTATAGTTGTACTGAATGTTAAACTGGTATCAGATGAATTGGTTGAATGGATGAATGATCCTACATTAGATATATGGGTGAGGATATTGGTGATAGTTGTAGCAGTATTTCTTGGAATACTTTTGATCTATATAACATTTGAACCGGTATTGAGCGGATTAAAAAGATTTAAGTCCGCTATTCCACATGGTGCACCCAGGAAGCTGGGTTCATTGACGGAACCATTGTACGATCGTATTGCCATCACCGTTGATTTTTCTGATACAGATGATAAAGCCATAAGACATGCAGTATCACAAGGCGGGAAATCTGCTGAATATATTTTGATCCATATTTTGGAATCACCAAATGCCATGTTCAGCGAAACGGAATCCGCGGATTTGGAATCAAACATAGATGTAAAATATCTGAAGGAGTATGTAAGTGCACTTACTGAAAAAGGATTCAATGCACATTATGAATTGGGTTATGGAAGGCGTACTATTGCCATTCCTGAAATAGTAGATAAATTCAGGGCAGATCTGCTGGTAATGGGCTCCCATGGCCACGACTGGCTCAGTGATATCCTCTTCGGACAAACCATAGATACGGTAAGGCACAGGATCAATGTGCCATTGCTGGCGGTGAAGTAAATAACTACGTATATGTAGTCCCGAAACATCGGGATTGTGGTCGCCCTTACATTAAAAATCGAAGATTTTTGCATTTCCCCTACTGTTTTTAGGAGGGGTGCCCTTTAGGGCTGGGTGGTTAAGGAGAAGCGAATCACATTCTCCCCACAAAATAGATTATCCTTTACTCGATTACAAAGTGTTTTATAATAATCCCTTTCTCGCTTTGTATCCGGATAGTATAAAATCCCTTTGGCAACGAAGAAACATCTATACCAAATGAGTTGGACCTTGTGTTATATGACTTTATGAGACGGCCTTCAATGTCATATAATTCTATCTTTTCCGGTAAGGAAATATTCCCGGTGCTCTCTATATGAATTAATCCCGTAGCAGGATTTGGGTATATAGATACATTCGCATCAATTCCTGAAATTCTTTCTTCTACGTTTGTTACAACCGGATTAATAACAGTATCCCGGGAAGCCTTGCATCCGTATGAATTTTTTGTGGTTAGGCTAACATCAAATGAACCTCCACCTGAATAGTAATGCACAGGAGATTTTCCTGCACCTGTAGAGGAGTCTCCAAAGTCCCAACTATGATAGTTAGAGATAGTATCTCGTGCAAAAAATTGTACCTTGAAATTGGAATAAATGATAACCTTGAAATGCGCATCAGGGAGCGGATAAAAACGGACATTTTTCCAGGCTGTATCATTGCTGTGGTCAATATCAGTATTCAAGTGTGTCCATGCCGTTATCTTATAATTACCTCCTGAGGCCGTATTAAAAGCAGGATGCGTGGGAACGTATAGGGATGTATCGGACAGCGCTTTTACTTTCCCATGAAATTTTATAGAATCCGAATAAAGTTTTGCCCCGCTTATGTCAATATGAATTGTGAAATCGCTATCGAGATCAACAACATCTCTATTGGTTATCTGTACGATCACTTTACTATTAGTATCACCGCAAAGAGAATCAAGGGGACTGAGAATAGCATTTAAAGCGATATCGTTGTGAGGAAAAACTTTTTCATCTGCACCTATTGTGGGATATTTTGCATTTCGGCTTTCCCCGTCTATATCATTTGTTACACCATAACGAGGTATTCCTGCACGTTGCACAGCGCTTGAAAATTTGGCAAGGTGAAGATCGCCTTTGGAGGTGTCTGCAAAAAATGGATCCCCTGATGTACTATACTTATCCTGTGCGAATGTTGTTTGCCAGTTGGAAAGTGAAAAGGAGCCTATGCTTTTATAATAATTGTTATAATCCATTACAAGAGTTCCCTTGGCAAAATTCAAAGAGGCAGGTTCGGCCCGATCGTCTGCATAAAAAATATTATTAAAAATATGGTTAATGCCTGAGATAATATCCGTTTTGATGCATGATGCACCATTGCTGCCTATACATGATATTGAATTAAAATAACAGTTTACTTTATCTGTATTGTCTAAATAGATGCCTGTTCCAAAGTCATTACTACCATAAATAAAATTATTGGCCACTAGTTGGCTATCCTTATTCCCATGGTTATCTATTAAAATTCCGTAAAAGAAACCACGTGTCCTTATTTTATTACCTATAATGAAGCTGCTATCCTGCCTGTCAAAAAACACCCCGTACTCCCAACTGCTGTCTATAAGATTATCAATTACCATATTCCCGATCGCACGCACGGTCGTGTCATTATTTTCAAAAAACACCCCGCATTGCCCACCAGTGAGCACATTATGGCGGATAATATTATGTTTTTCAGTTTTACTTACATCCGCGTAAATTGCTGCACCACCGCCTCCATGCTGCGTTGTATATATTGTTATAATATTATTTTCAAAAATATTATGACTGGCGCCTTCTGTAAGGAAGATGCCATCAATCGTATATCCAAAATCGCTTACTTTATTGGCAATGGTCATTTCACGGATTCGTATATACTGGCTCCCTATGAGGCCAAATGTAAAACCGGGATATATATTGCCTTTATCATAGGAGTATAATATGACTTTGGTGCTATCCAGCGATTTTGACTGAAAGGTAATCGTGTTTGCTGCTGACGAACCTGAGATTGCCGTCAGGCTGATGCTTTCAAAGTAGCTACCATCCGCCACATTAAAAGTTACAGCCCCGCATATTCCAAAGGTATCCAGGGCACTTGCGGCACTCTGGAAAGAAACATAATCGGGACTGCCCTTTGCGCTTTTATCAATAGTGTAGGTGCCGTTAAGGCCACCTTTCAATGTGATCGTGGCTGTATCAACTCTTGAAAGAACGGCGCTGTTTACGGTATCTACCCATGAACTTATTATATCCTTATTTTTAAAAAGGATATTCCCAATATTTACCTGGGCCTTGCCGGAGGATTTCAGGCTGCCGCTCCACTTATAAGATGCCTGCTTTACCCCATTTACGCTCCAACCTATGGTTGCTGTTGTAATAGTGGATGTGCCATAATTGAAAAAACTAATGTACACATGCTGACTGCTTGTACCACAGAAAGCGCGACTCGGGCTATCAATAGCCGTTACTCCCGCATCCAGAGCAGCATATCCTTTTAAATTGGATAGGATAAGAAAAAAGATTAACGCGCCTCTGGATGGTAAAAAACTGGTATTTTTTGTCATTTGAATAAATTTTTCCGGCAAATATAATATTTGCAGCGGAAACATTTGATAACTGACATGATTGTAGGTTTTGTGACCACTCTAAATTGCCCTCGCAAAATAAATCATTCCTTCACTCAGAAATTCCGCTAATCCTTCTGCATACTTATCGTAATTAGCTTTGAAACGTTCATCGGTGATATACATGTTTGCAAGTCCGCGATAAATTTCAGGAGTGACCGTATAGAAATTCCCGATCCAGTTGAAGTGACGTTGCACCATCGTCTGCACTTTTTCATCCTGAGGAGATAAATGCATTAGTTTTGCAAGTTCAATATTGATATCAACGGATTCTTTTTGTACCGCTTCCCATTCTGATTTGGTCATTTTCATCACGCGCTGTTTGGATTCCTCCACTCTGTCAGAACTCCAGCGTTCCTTTGCTTCCTTTTCATAAGCTTCCGCCTGTTCCGGGCTGTAGCCCTTGTAAATTTCATTGTAATTCATTTTCGTATTTTTAAGCTGTTTAAGGGTATTATCAATTGTGGCGATTAATTCACTGACATGTTTTTTTCGCTTTTGCAATTCCTTTTTATGTTGTAGCAACGCTTCGTGAATATTAAAATCCTTACTATCTAATATTTCTCCAATCTGCGCCAAGGGAATATCCAGTTCCCTGTAGAACATAATTTGCTGCAGGCGCAAAAGATCATCTCCGTTGTAATACCGGTATTTGGCCTCGCTGCGTACGGCCGGTTTCAATAGCCCTATTTCATCGTAATGATGCAGCGTGCGGACACTCACTCCTGCAAGTTTTGCCAGTTGTTTTACAGAGAACTTTTCCATGACTCAAATGTATGATGCAAAACTAACCTATCACCTTACGTGAGAGTCAAGAAAAAAATAAATTATTTTTTAAATGGTTGACAATCTGTTGATTTGGTCCTCGGAATAATACCTCTCCCCTGACCCTCCCCTTTAGGGGAGGGAGTAACTCGTGCAGCTAAAAAGCGTTAAAGTTTTTGAGTTCAAGTCCCTCTCTTTAAGGAGAGGGATTTAGGGAGAGGTCTTTGAGTTCAAGTTCTTCTCCATGTGGAGAAGGACTTAGGATGAGGGTAAACCCGCCCATATTCCGTACTTTTGCACCCA
>CAILMK010000592.1 GCA_903835275.1 uncultured bacterium
GATGACCGGGAGTAATGAGGCGTTTTTTCCCTTGGAGTACCATGCGGCAAGTTGTGCAGCGCGGGCAATCACTTCCTTCGGTATTGGCAATTTTCCTTTTTTGCGAATGATAACATGCGAGCCGGATACTCCTCTTGCATGCAGCCACATATCTTCCTTATCTGCGTAACGCAACAATTCATCGTTGGATTGCGCGCTTTTACCTATGAGGATTTCGTAGTCGCCCACTTTCATGGTGCGGAACGGGATGACCTGTTGCCTCCCCTTGTCTTCATCTTCGGGAATAAAGTTTTTCAATTCCTTTCCTGTATTTATTTTTTCCGCTGCAGCAAGATCAAAGATAACGTCCTTTAGTTTTGCCTGGAGGGAATCAATTTTTTCCTTTGTTTTTTCCCGTTCAATTTCCTGCTTGCGTGATTTGCGATACAAATTCTCGGCATGCTTCTGCGGGGAAATATCCTTTTTTAATTTAATTAAGATCGGCTTGTCATTATAAAAATCATGCAGCTGCACTTCCAGTGCTCCCTGTGGTACCGCATGCAGATTCGCCATTAAAACATCCGCCTGTAATTTAAAATCACTATCGTAAATAAGTTCTTCCGTTTTCTTTTTCGCGACTGCAATAGTTGCCTCCAGATGTTGTTTTTTCTTCAGTAGTGTACTGATGAGTTTCTGCTTTTGCGTAACAAATTTACGGATGTAAAAATATTCCTTCGCGAAGGCATTGACGGCTTCCACGGCGTTATCCGTTTGCAGGAAAGTATCGGAATTATTTTCCAATGAAAGTTTCAGTTCATTATTCTCGCGTGAAAGAAAATAATTTTGTTTTTCACTGGTGCCCGAATATTTTTCAAAGGCAGATCTTTGCAATAAAGCATCCTTGGTAAACTGCTGCCGGAATACCGAATGCACCGCACCTCCCTTGAACAATATAATATTTGCATTCCGTCCATACAACTTGAAAAGCACCGAACAGTGATTATCAAAATCCATAAAAAAACTGCGGTCACTTTCATTCGCGTATGCGCATAAAAACTTAGCGTTTTCCAGTTCGGGAAATAATGCCTGTGAGGTCCTTCCCGAGAGTGCGCGGGCAGGAAAAAAAACGAAGGAAGTAGTTTCATCCATATAAGCTTCCATCGCGAATTCCTTATCCTTGAATCGCATACTGATGACGCATTCATTCTTCGATAAACTGAATATTTCGTGGACGTACATTCCGTTCGCCTCCGCAGTGATATACGCGCATATATCATTGAGTAAAACAGGATCGGAAATACGGTTGGTTCTCATGGTTGGTTAGTGTAGTATTATGGGATTAAAAATCCCGGGCTCAACGATCCGGATAATATTCGCCGCGGCGAACGAATCAGCAAAGTGGAGACTCCGGTGGGAGAGATGTTTTTTCAAGTGCATCAAATATACGGGCAAGGTTCCTCCTGAATGACAATATGAACGATTTGTGAGTGTGTTTTTGGATTTTGTTTTCATTATCAAATTATCTAATCGGCACATTAGCACATTAATTCGTCATCCCCCTCCCCCCCTGTCAAAGGGGGAATGCCCTGCGGGCAAAAAAAAATGATTCTTGATTCTTACTACTTAATCCTTACTCCTGAGTTTCCTTAATAACTAATTTTCAATCCATCGTAGGCAAGATGAATTCCCGGTGGTAATATTTTTTCAACTTCGGTATGCAATCCGAGTTGGTGACTAATGTGTGTAAAGTACGTATGTTCTGCGCCGAGATCCTGTGCCATTGCGATGGCTTCCTCCAGTGAAAAATGCGAAATATGTTTTTCGATTCGCAGTGCGTTCAATACCAAATATTTTGATCCGCGGAACTTTTTACGTTCTTCCTCGGCGATAAAATTAGCATCGGTGATGTAAGTAAAATCGCCGATGCGAAATCCCAAAACCGGCAGGTTCATGTGCTTTACTTCAATGGGAATAAATTCAACTCCTCCAATGGAGAAAGGCTTGTTATGAATGGTATGCAATTCTATCACAGGCACACCCGGATATTTATGATCTGCAAAAATATATTCGTAGGTTTTCTTCAAATTATCCTGCACACGTTGCGATGCAAATACCTGCATGGCGCGACCGTCAAAATTAAATGCACGTATATCATCCAGTCCCGCAGTATGGTCCTTGTGTTCGTGCGTGAAAATAACGGCATCGAGTTTTTGCACTTTTTCACGCAGCATCTGCTCGCGGAAATCAGGCCCCGTATCTATGATGATGGTCATTCCGTTTGCTTCCACCATGATGGAACTTCTCCAGCGTTTATCGTGCGGATCTTTGGAAGTACACACCTCGCAATGACACGCAATTACAGGAATACCGTGTGAGGTCCCCGTACCTAAAAATGTTATTGTAATTCCTTTACTCATCGTTCTTTTGCAGGCACTCCCACCGCGATTTTATGTGCCGGAATATCTTTGATCACAACGGCTCCCGCACCTACCGTCGCATATTCACCTATGGTTAAATTATTGATCAGTACAGCACCCGTGCCGATGTACACACCTTCGTTTATTCTTACATTTCCTGACACATGGCAACCCGGCATCAGCGAGGAAAAATCACCAATGTTTACATCGTGCCCTATGGTGCAGGAAAGATTGACAATGACGTGATCACCGATAACGGTATCCACCGTAAAAATAGTTCCATTGGCAATGATACTGCCCTTGCCAATCTGCACTTGCTGGAAATCATTCACCACCACTTTCGGATGTATCAGCGTGGCGAATTTCACATGATGATTTGTAATTTTCCCTATGAGATTCTTTTTGGAAAGCGTATCACCAATGGCAGCAACGAGATAAATTTCCTCATGCACTGCATTGAGAGAATCAATATTTCCAAGCACCGGCACATCATTGATGATACTGCCCTGCGCAATTGTATCATCATAAAATCCGGTGATATCCCATTTGGGATGCTCCAGGTTTATCTCCCTGATAAGTGTCAGCGTTTCCCTGCCGAAACCACCTGCTCCATATATCGCTAATTTCTTCATTGTAATATTTTACTCCCTTGTGCGCTTTTATTCTTTTGTTTCATGCGAGGGGTATAAAACCCCTCGCTTAAGAGTTTGATCGTTCCAATCAATTCAACCTTCATTAACCCCCGACTTCAGTCGGGGGAATAGCGAATCGAAATTCTCCGGGCTTTAGCCCAACTATCCAGCGTTTTGGGTTGGGCTAAAGCCCGAACTTAATCCACTATCCAGCCCCCGACTAAAGTCGGGGGTTACTGAAAAAACACATGCCTCCGCTTTCAGAGACTCTGCTGGAACTTGTAAGGGCAAGATGAAGAAATATACTCTACATTCCTCTATCAAATCCTCAATAATCAATAAATTTGCTCAAATATCCGAAATAGATAGAGAATTCCCGCAAAAAATTATTAATAATGGAAAATACCCCTGCAAATAGCACGAAAAATGATGTAAAAATTGAGGCCGGTTGGAAGGCTGCCCTCGAGGAGGAATTTGGCAAGGAATACTTCCTGAAGCTGAAGGATTTCCTCAAGGAGGAAAAGAAACAGGGGCATATAATTTACCCGCCGGGACCGAATATTTTTTCTGCGTTTTACCTAACCCCTTTTGATGAAGTGAAAGTTGTTTTGCTGGGGCAGGACCCGTATCATGGTGCAGGACAGGCACACGGATTGTCTTTTTCGGTGCAGGAAGGTATTACGCCGCCGCCGAGCCTGAAAAATATTTTCAAGGAATTATACACTGACCTGGGGATTCCCGCTCCTCCTAACGGCGACCTCACTCACTGGGCGAAGCAGGGTGTTTTTTTGCTCAATGCCATCCTTACGGTAAGGGCAAATTCCGCGGCATCGCACCAGAAAAAAGGATGGGAGGAATTTACGGATGCGGTCATCAAAACCATTTCCGACAGGAAAACAGGCATTGTATTTTTACTCTGGGGTAAATTTGCCCAGGGCAAGGAATCCCTCATAGATACCAGCAAACATTTTGTTTTGAAAGCTGCTCATCCCTCACCTCTGGCGGGCGGTGCATTCTTCGGGTCGAAACCATTTTCTAAAACCAATGA
>CAILMK010000593.1 GCA_903835275.1 uncultured bacterium
CAGCAACTGAAACGTGATTACCAGAGGCTGCGTTCGTAAGAGGGCTCCACCCGCCAGAGCCCTTGTAGTTCACCCACCCACCTGAGGTTCGTTCGGAATTGTGAACTCTCTATTTACCGTGCTCTTGTGCGAGAAGTTTTCAATGAATACAGATCCTGAATAAACTGTAATGGCCAGAGCTATGATCCAAATGAAAAGGAGCATCATATTCAATATATGGGTACGCATTTTCAAATTGAATATCATTTTGATTCCCTTGATGATGATGGCAAGCAATGGAATTCCCAAAAGCAAACCGAAACCTATTTCAGCTATACTGTTATGGTCACCAATCGAGACTAATCCCGGTAAGTCTGAGAAACTATGTGTTATCCCGAATGAAGTGAGTATTAAAAGTATGAGTAAAAATATGCCTACCACTACCATCAGCCAGGATAAAATCTTGATGAAAACCGTTCCAACTGTATAGAAAAATTCCTCCATGAAAGAAAAAAATCTGTCACTTCCCCTCTCTACCTTTTTTGCATAAGGCGAATTGGTAAAATTCCTGACTCCTTCTTTGAAATCATCTACTCCATCACTGAAATTTTTTTTTATGTTGTGGATGTTTACATCCTCACCGCGCATCTCCATTTTATCGGCGATAGTTCGTGCTTTCGGTATAACGAGCCATAATATGATATAGAGTAGAAATCCTGATCCGAAAGTGAAGAATCCGATTGCAAATGCAAGGCGCAACCAGATCGGATCTGAGATTCCGAAATACATTGATAAGCCTGAACAAACTCCTCCCAGTCTTTTATTATCGGGATCACGGAATAAGCGTCTTCCTCCGCTTTGCGCGCCGGGATTAGAATATTCCTGCTGCCTGCCGGAAGATGAATTCCCATTGGTGTTTGCACCAGCGTTTGCTTCTTCCTCAGCACCCGAAAAATCTTCCGGATTTCCCATTGCGGATACTATATAATCTACATCCTCCATGTTTACCACTTCGCGGGAAGGGCGCATTCTTTCCTTTAATATTTCCCCGATGCGGGATTCTATATCGGAAATGATCTCTTCCTTTCCTTCAGTTTTATTGAAATGGCTTCTCAGGGAATCCATATAATTTTTGAGCTTATCATAAGCCAAATCATCTACGGAAAATACCATTCCGCCAATGTTTACCTGGAATACTTTGTTCATATCTCTTAGTGTTTATTTATTGCTGTTTGTACTGAATCGTTTAATTCTTTCCACGCGTTATTAAGCTCCCCCAGGAATTCTGTCCCATCTTCTGTAATGGTGTAATATTTCCTCGGCGGGCCTTCCTTGGACTCAACCCACTTATAAGCGAGGAGTCCTGAGTTTTTCAATCGAGTGAGGAGAGGATACAAGGTGCCTTCCACTATTATGAGTTTTGCTTCTTTCATTTCGTTGATAATATCCGAAGCATATATCTCTTCTCTGGAAATAATAGCAAGCACACAGTATTCCAGTACTCCTTTTCGCATCTGGGCTATGGCATTATCTAGTTTCATGGTTCAAAGATAAGATAATTATAGTACCATGTAATACATAGTACTATAAATTTTTGAATAAATTTGTTATATTATTGATAATCAAATAGATAATTTTTTAAATTATTTTGTAGAGACGCCGATTCATCGCGTTTCTATAGCCGAAACAAGGTATTTTTAATATTGAAAGCTTGAGTCTTTGTCTCGAGATGACCCCTATTCGCCGCGGCGAACCCTAAAGGGGACTTTCCCATCAGTACTTAATGCACGAAGTGCTTCCCCCTTTAGGGGGTTAGGGGGTTCTGATTCAGACAAACAAAAAAAGAGCAACCCTTGGGTCGCTCTTTAATATACTATATAAGTTGTATCTACTTAAAATCTCCAGCCCATGGTAAGAATACCGGTACTGTGCGTTTCCTTAACAGTTGCATTATTTTCCGCTGCCGGAGCGTAAGGAGCATATACATATGTGCTGTTATATACCTGGTAAGCAAAATCCATAAAAAATATTCCCGGATGATATCCTATTCCAAAAGAATAGATCATTACGCTTCCATTATCAGAAGTGGCATGTGCGGAATCAGCATATTTAGAGCTATACGGAGAACTGTACAATCCAAGGCCTGCGCGGAACGCAAATAATTCATAACGGTACTCACCGCCTAAACGTATATTGTTACCGGCTTGCAAATATTGGGCGGTAAGATTATTGGCATCGCGTTGACCGTCATAAGCAGTATTAATAATTGCATTTGCATAATTGACGTGTTCAAAATCGAGTCCAATGAAGCCATTTTTACCTGCAATGAGTGCTGCATTGGCAGTAAACCTGAATGGAGTGATAATGGAATAATCAAAACTACCTTGCGGGCTTGAATTAGAAGCATAAGAAGGTGATAAAGTCAGCACAGTAGAGCTTATAGTGGTTGAATAATCATCACTCATGGAATATATTGTTGGAAGTTGTATTGCGCCACCAATCCTGAAATAGTCTGATGCCCGGAAAATGATTCCGAAATTAGCAGTGATACCAATACCGGTTGTATTTACAGTTTCGTTCACACCGACATTTTGAATAGTGTCATTTGGATTAATATGTGTTTCTGTAAATGTCCTCGTATAATGATAAGCGATGGTCGGGAACATCAGGGATGCACCAACGTAAACTTTATTCGAGTAATTACCTCCAAAAGTAAAGGCAATATCATTAGTGGAACCTGAAGTATATAGCTGATCCCTTTGAATGGTTGGTTTTGCTTTTTCGATGCTGGAATAAGAGGTATTTCCATCATTGCTGATTATACCGTTTGCAAGTGCGATGCTGGCATAAGAAAACTGGTTCAGGTTATCCGTGGTATATCCATTTCCCTGGTTCGCAAAATAATCAACAATGCTGTTTTTGTTGTTTTGTGCTTCAAGGGTTACATGATTTTGGAAGGAATTCGTCCTGTTAAAGCCTATTCCGAAATTGAAAGCTATCCAGCCATCTTTCGGGGTGTTATTGTTCCTGTCATAATTCATGCTGGCAATTACCAAACTCAGGTTGCTGATGTTGAAATTATATTTCATATCACTTGCATCCTGACCAAGATAAGTAGTGGTTGCAGACGGATTTTCAAATCCAAGCCCGAATGTAAATTCGTTGTGCCGGTACAACCCAATGCCTGCGGGGTTTATACTCATGGATACCGGGTCAGCTCCAAATGCTCCCATGGCATTGCCAACTCCTACCGATCGGGCATCCCCCTGATAGAATTTTTGAGAATACCTAAGGAGATCCTCAAAGCCTCCCTGCGCAGACACTACTTGGGCTGTAAGCATTGCTAAAATGCTCATAATTAATAATTTTCTTCTCATTGTTTTTGATATTTAACGTCTGGAACCTCTGGATGAACCTGAACTACCACCACCGGAAGACCTGTTATATCCGCCCCCACCATAACTTCTTGGTTGTGAATAAGAAGGTTGTGAATAGGAAGGACTGCTTGTATGTGGAGACTGATATTGTTGTTGCGGTTGTGAATAGGACGGTGTATTAGACTGTGATCTTTGTGTATTTTCAACTGGTGTGGATGAAACGCCACTTGCCCTTGTTGTACTAACTGATGGATTTGCATTACCATTAGACACGTTTTTAGTCTCAGGGTTAATTCTTGTTCCGGAAGTATTTTGCTCTATACCTTGTCCGCCGTTAGAATACCTTGGTGATGAATTGACTGGTGTATTATATCCGGTACCATTGGAAGAAGGATTGCTATTACCCGGATCAGTAGTACGTTTTATCAAAATAGGTGTACGACCGGAACCTGAACCAGAGAAATGACTTCCGCCTGATCCACTGTTGCTGCCCCTTGCTCCGTAATAAGGAGTGCTTGTAGAACCGGTATTTGCACCTGTACCATAAGAGGCACTGCCTCCGCTTGTTCCATAATATTGGCTGCCGCCATATCCATAAGGCTCATACATCATAGAGCTTTGGTATGGGTTAACATAATATGGAGAATAATATGGGGAGTAGTAAGAACCGTAACCCGGGGAAAAGAACGGATCGTAACTGTAAGGGCTATACATGCCATAACCATAACCTGAACTCATTCCATAACTAAAACTGCTTCCGCCATAAGGCATAGAATTGTACATACCCATTCCCATTCCGGGAGTGTTGTACATCCAGTTACTATTGGAATAGCCATTGTTGTACCTGCTGTTGTTATATCCATTATTACCATATCCTCCGCCATTGTTATAGGAGTTCGTAGTAGTAATCGTTATTATTACCGTTCTGGTTTGAGTTATTGTTGTTGGAATTATTGCTTTGCGGTGCTGCTTGACTTGCCTGCTGATCCGGGGTATTGTTAGCAACAGATGTCTTGTGCTTGCTTTTTACCGGCTTATCGTCAACGCTGGAATAATAGCCATCATCCGGATTGGATGAAGTCTCCGTGTTCTTAGTGGAAGAACAGGAAGTCAAGAGTAGTGCCATGAGCAAACTACCCATGAGTGTGTGATATATTTTCATTTTGCTTGAGTTAATCATATACCTGATAACAATTAATGTCTAATTTTGCTTCCCTAATTATAAAGATTACAAAAAGTATTCCAAAGTTAAGATTTTTTTTTAAATGGCAGATAAAATTACTTCGCGCGAAAAAGATTATTCTGAGTGGTATAACGATATCGTAAAACAGGCTGGCCTGGCAGAGCATTCAGCTGTCAAAGGGTGTATGGTCATAAAGCCTTATGGTTATGCCATTTGGGAGCATATGCAAGCCGAACTGGATAAAAAATTCAAGGAAACCGGGCATGTAAATGCGTACTTTCCACTGTTTGTGCCCAAAAGTTTTCTTAGCAAGGAAGCCTCCCATGTGGAGGGCTTTGCCAAGGAATGTGCGGTCGTTACCCATTACCGCCTTAAAATGTCCGATGACGGCAAGGAAGTGATCGTAGATCCGGATGCAAAACTAGAGGAAGAGCTGATCATACGCCCAACTTCGGAAACCATTATCTGGAATACCTACCGGAACTGGATCCAGTCCTACCGTGATTTGCCTTTGCTGATCAACCAATGGGCAAACGTGGTAAGGTGGGAAATGCGTACGCGCCTGTTTTTACGTACAACAGAGTTTTTATGGCAGGAAGGGCATACGGCGCATGCCACATCCGAAGAGGCCCTTGCTGAAACCAACCAGATGCTTGAGGTGTATGCCGAATTTGCTGAGAAATTCCTCGCCATTCCGGTGATTAAGGGGATAAAGACAGCCAATGAGCGTTTTGCCGGGGCTGTGGAGACCTATTGCATAGAAGCAATGATGCAGGATGGAAAAGCTCTTCAGGCGGGAACTTCGCATTTCCTTGGACAGAATTTTGCAAAGGCATTTGATGTAAAATACCTAGATAAATCCAATAAGGCTGAATTTGTTTGGGCAACTTCCTGGGGTGTATCTACCAGACTGGTTGGAGCATTAATTATGGCGCATTCGGATGATGAAGGATTGGTCCTGCCACCTGCAGTTGCACCGGTTCAGGTCGTAATCGTTCCAATCTATCGTAAACCTGAAGAACTGGAAGCCATTTCCGAAAAAATTGCTTCCCTGATGAAAGGTTTGAAAGCTATTGGTATCAGGGTGAAATTTGATAGCGATGACAATAAAAAGCCGGGCTGGAAGTTTGCAGAACACGAATTGAAAGGCGTACCACTGCGCATTGCCATCGGTCCGCGTGACCTTGAAAACGGCACCGCGGAAATTGCCTTCAGAGATACCAAAGCGAAGCAAACCATTACCTTTGATGAATTGATAAATGAGATCCCTAAACTTCTTGATCAAATACAGGAAGGAATTTATATGAAGGCATTGCGCTTCCGTGAGGAAAATTCCCACTATGTGGATAGTTGGGAGGATTTTAAAAAGGTCCTTGATGAAAAGAGCGGATTTATTTATGCGCATTGGGATGGAACTTCTGAAACTGAAACAAAGATCAAGGAAGAAACAAAGGCAACTATACGCTGCATTCCTTTGGATGCAAAGCAAGAGGATGGAAAGTGCATTTACAGCGGAAAACCAAGTACACAAAGGGTAATATTTGCAAGGGCGTATTAAGGAAAATTGATTGAACTCATAATTCATAACTCATAACTTGAATAGTATGGATGATAAAAATATAGAAATTATAAACGCACTCGAATTGAAGGCGGGTACCAAGCAATTTATTTTCCGAAAGACGCAGGATGTTTTCGGTATGTTTAAAAAACAGATCAGTATTTTGGGTTCTGAAATATCAGA
>CAILMK010000594.1 GCA_903835275.1 uncultured bacterium
CTGACTTCCCTGCCCCCTGCGATATGCAGCAAGTCATTTAAAAAAGCGTTTTCATCTATTGCAGAAGGCAAATCAAAGTTCAAAAAACCATGCTCATCCTTTTCCTGTTCTTCCACAGGTTTATAATAATCGTCCTGTGAAATGATACAAAGCTTTTCTTCAGTATATTTCTTCCTTAGTTCGTTCAACAACCAGGTTTTCCCCGATGCACTACCTCCAACAATTCCAATAATGAATGGTGAAGGCATGGTTAAAAACCGAATTCCTTTACAAGTTGCCTTTGTACCTCTTTAAGTGTCTGTTTTTTTGAAATGATCTTTCCATCCTTACCGATCACAAAAGTATAAGGGGTAGTAGATACCAGTAATGTTTGCGCGGAAGTAGACTTGAATAAACCAATGTCATTGGTTTGGATTCCCGGCAGCTTTTTATCTGTAATGGCATTCATCCAGTCACCGCGGTCATTATCCAGGGAAACGCTCAGTAATTCCAGGCCTTTGGATTTGTATTTTTCGTACAAACTTTCCAGGAGTGGAATTTCCTCATTACAATCCTTGCAATCAACATTCCAGAAATAGAGCAAAAGTATTTTCCCGTGAAACTGAGTGGGCCGGTATGAAATTCCCTTGGCATCCGTCACCATGATGTCAGGAATGGTATGCCCCGGGGAAACTGGTGCATAAATGGTAACTTTATTATGCAAGTCAAGATAAAACGGGGAGTATGGATATTTCTTTGCAAACTGAGGCTCCATTTTTTCCATGAACGCAAAATTCTCGGGATATTCAGCATCCAGCCTTTCCGAAGCCATTAAAGCTGTAAAAGGGGTATCTGATAATTTCAATGCAAAATTCCTGAGATTAGCTGATTTTTCCCTCTGTATTCTTTCGTAGAAATGGGGAAGCGTATCAGCCATCCTTGATATTTTAGCCTTGTCGGTAATGTTTGCTTGCAAATCTTCCACCTCGGTTATTTTATCATTGGTTTTTTCAATGGTATAATACATATCACGCAGGTAGACCGGCTCTACGGAACCGTTTACCTGGAAATTTTCAGGATGGTTAATATCAAAGGTGAAATACAGATCGTCACCCGGGAAAAGCGGAAAATGTATTACCCTGTTCTGATCGGAGCTAAGGCGTAATTCAAACAATTCGGGTTCGCGGAGTTTGCCTGTAAATTTAAATTCACCATTATCATTTAATGTCTGGGATAATAAAGGCTCCACCTTGGCAACATCGAGTTTGTCAAGTATTAGAACAAATCCTTTGCCGCCGATCACTTTACCTCTTACCGTATAACTCTTCTCAGGTAATTTCAAAAGATCCATTTTAGCCTGGTGCAATTGCTCCTCTTCATTAGTCATACCGGGAGCAGCTGTAGATGAGCTATCTTTTTTTGTTTGATCAGACGATGAATCCTGATCGGTAGTTTTTGGTTTTTGGCGGCAGGCTGTTATCACCAGTAAGAAACCAAGGATGAATGTTAATTTTTTCATGATATTTTGATATTTGGCGTAAACTTTATTCTCAAGGACAAACTACAATTACGAAGTATATTGAAATATTTAAAATCCATTTAATACCCGAATATTTTTTCAAGCTGCTTCTCAACATTTGTTAACGATAACTTCTTCGAAATTATCCTCCCATCCCTGCCAACCAAATATGTATAGGGAGTTTCAGAAATCAAAAGCTCTTGTGCTATATGAGAACCTAACATCCCTGCATCGTTTGCCTGGATTCCGGGAATTGCTTTTTGCGCAATGGTTTCCTTCCATAACTCACGGTCA
>CAILMK010000595.1 GCA_903835275.1 uncultured bacterium
ATCATTTGTTCTGCATACGGACCAACAAACAAATTGGAAATAGCTGTTTCCTGTTCAGTCATAATGGAGATCAGGTCCGCTCCTACTTTCTTTGCGTAATCAATGGTCATGTCAGTAACGTTATCACCAACCACTTCTTCTATGTTACACTTCACACCAAAACCATCAATATAATCCTTTGCCTGTATTGCATAAGAATGTGCCCTGGCTACGAAATCGTGCACAGAACTCATACTTGCAGCGAGAATATAAATTTCAGCACCAAAATACCTGGCAAGTTCTATAGTAAAAGGCACTTTATGCCGGGTGGCAATATTGGTATCTATCGGCATGACGATCTTTTTAATTCCCATGCCATCTTTAAAGTCACCCCTTACAGTAATAACGGGACAATGTGCATGGCTAACCACCTTAAACGCATTGCTACCTGCCCATGAATCATTCTTTCCGGAAGCACCATGCGTACCCAGAATAACCATATAGGGATCATTTGCTTCAGCGTAAGAAGTTATTCCGTCATCCACCCTGCCTTCGAGAATCTCCACAGTTAAAGTTACCCCCTGGCTATCGATGTTTTTCAAAAGTTCATCAAAATTGCGTTCTATATCATCGGGGTTTTCTGAAACCTGCCTGCCGCTGAAATAAGAAGCATATTCTTTGAGCTTATTTACATGAAGAAGCGTTATTCCGGCTTCAGCCCTTTTGGCTATTTCTATTGCCCAGTTAAGGGCAGTAATGGAATCCGTTGAAAAGTCAATCGGAACTACTATGTTTTTCATACCTTATGTTTTGTTATTGTCTTTTAAAATTACCACAATTTTACGCAAAATATCTATCTTGCAACATAAATTTTTGAATTCCTGATAACAATCAGGGATTATTGACGTATTTTGTAAAATATTATAGCCACCGGGCTTATTTATGGAAGAAAATAAAGAGTTTTCCGTTCACACCAGTGATATCCTTGCAGCACTTGAAAAGGATAAGGAAAAAGAACTGCGCCCAAAGGCATTTAATGACTTTGCCGGGCAACAGCAGATCATTGATAATCTGAAAATATTCGTTCGTGCCGCCATGCAGCGCGGGGAAGCACTGGACCACGTCCTTCTACACGGACCTCCAGGTCTAGGAAAAACCACCCTTGCTTATATTATTGGCAATGAAATGGGCGTAAGCGTTAAGGTAACCTCAGGACCTGTGCTTGATAAACCCGGAAATCTGGCGGGCTTGCTTACCAACCTTGAAAAAGGCGATATTCTTTTTATTGATGAAATACACCGCCTGAATCCCATCGTTGAAGAATACCTGTATTCCGCCATGGAGGATTGCAAGATTGACATCATGCTCGAAAGCGGGCCTAATGCAAGATCGGTACAACTGGCACTGAATCCATTTACGTTGGTGGGTGCTACCACGCGAGCCGGATTACTGACTTCCCCGCTAAGGGCAAGGTTTGGAATAAATCTGCGCCTGGAATACTATAACGCACAGCTTCTTGATGCCATCATCCAGCGTTCATCAGGAATTTTGAATGTACATATTGACGAAAAAGCCTCTTTTGAAATTGCGCGCCGCAGCCGGGGAACTCCACGTATTGCGAATGCACTTTTAAGGCGCGTTCGTGATTTTGCACAGGTTAAGGGAAAAGGGAAAATTGACATGGAAGTGGCTAAATACGCCCTTGAAGCCCTTAATGTAGATGAAAGTGGGCTGGATGAAATGGATAATAAAATATTGAATGCCATTATCAATAAATTCAGTGGCGGACCTGTAGGGCTTACCACCATTGCGACCGCAGTGGGTGAAGAGGCAGGAACTATTGAGGAAGTGTATGAGCCGTACCTCATCATGGAAGGGTACATCAAACGCACTCCGAGGGGAAGAGAGGCAACCGAAAGATCCTATAAACATCTGGGCATTGCATTCAGGAATCCGGGGGGTTCTGAAAGTTTATTCAATATTTTACCTGAATAAAAACTAATAAGATTGGGAAATTCCGCTGAGTATACCAAAATCATAAAGGCCGGGGCACAACGCCTCGGTTTTTCATTTTGTGGTATTTCCAAGGCGGGTTTTCTTGAGGAAGAAGCACCCCTTTTGGAAAAATGGCTTGAGGGTAACATGCATGGGGAAATGCAGTACATGGAAAA
>CAILMK010000596.1 GCA_903835275.1 uncultured bacterium
ACAGCAATTATTCTGGTTCCTATTATAATTTCTGCAGGCTGGAATGCCATCAGTAAACCAAAGGATGTATTACTTAGTGAGCACTTAAAAAACTTCGGAAAGAACCTTACGGGCATTTTTGAAAAAACAATATTTACACTTATTTGTTTGCCTTACGAAGCGGTTTGCAATATATTAACCATATTTAAAACCTTATGGCGAATGCTGGTTACCAGAAAAAAACTTCTGGAATGGAATCCTTCCGCGAAAGAAGAAATATTCGACAAGGGAAGCCTGGCAGCAGCATATTCATCCATGTGGATTGAATGTCTTTTTGCAATAAGTGTGTTTTTCTTTTTGATCTATTATTCTCCTGCAAAACTTGCTATCGCAACACCTATTTTTAGCCTGTGGCTTCTTTCACCACTTGTTACCTGGGTGATAAGTCTGCCTGTGGGGAAACAGGTTACCAGTCTTACATATGAACAAAATATTTTTCTCCGGAAAATGGCGAGAAAAACCTGGCGGTTCTTCGAATATTTCGTTAAGGAATCCGATAACTGGTTGCCGCCTGATAATTTCCAGGAGCAACCTGTTGCAGAAGTAGCACACCGAACCTCTCCTACCAATATTGGTTTGTCATTACTTTCCAATGTATCTGCTTATGATTTCGGGTACATAACATCCGGTGACCTGATTGACCGCACTAAAAAAGTTTTGGATACCATGGACAAGATGGAGCGTTACAAGGGCCATTTCTATAATTGGTACGATACTGAATCCCTGGCCCCTCTTATTCCGAAATATATTTCCACAGTAGACAGCGGAAATCTTGTTGGCGCATTATTGGTTCTCAAGCAGGGATTGCTTTCCATTCCACACAAAAAAATAATTTCTGATAAGGTTTTTGAAGGACTCATGGATACATTCATGTTACTTAAAGACTCGAGCGGCGAAAAAGATATTGCACAATTATCATCATTCAAAAATGTTTTGGAATCCGCATTCTCCATTGATCTAAATAACGCCAGGGAAGTTTGGTTAAAAATAGAAGAATTGTCAACCGTATTTTCTTCTGAGATTGAAAATGTTGATGGAAATCCTGAAAGCGATACCTATTGGTGGATGGAGCGCATCAAGAAACAATTGCAGGATTTAAAAGATGAACTTCAAATCCTTGCACCTTTTAATTCGCCTTACTATACGTCTGCCAGTAATTCAGGAATCGCACCATCCAATGTTGATATAAACTTAATAGGATTATTAAAGTCAGCGAGAAATTCATTTACAGATACAAGGGGTCAAAAGAATAACGAAGCCATCCGGGAAGAAAACGAATCGTCTGAAGCATATCAAAATACTTTGAGCATATCCATCAGAAAAATGGAAGAGCGCATTGAGATGGTAGAAACACTTGCACGACAATGCGACGAGTTAGCGGATATGGAATGGGATTTTCTGTTTAGCAAATCCAATAATCTTCTTACCATTGGCTACAATGTGCAGGAACACCATATTGATCCCGGCTTCTATGATCTGCTTGCATCGGAAGCAAGATTATGCGTTTTCATTTGCATAGCACAGGGGAAACTGCCGGAAGCAAGCTGGTTTGCGCTTGGACGCTTACTTACCAACGTTGGCGGACATTCAATTCTTCTTTCATGGAGTGGTTCCATGTTTGAATACCTGATGCCTCTTTTAATAATGCCAACGTATGAAAATACATTATTAGATCAAACGTATAAGGCGGCAGTACAGTGGCAGATTGATTTCGGAAAAAAGAGAGGACTTCCGTGGGGAATTTCAGAATCCGGATATAATATGCTGAATGCAAATGCAAATTATCAATACCGCGCATTTGGTGCTCCCGGACTCGGATTGAAACGTGGACTGGAGGAAGATTCTGTAATTGCTCCTTATGCATCAGCGCTGGGATTAATGGTCGCTCCTGAAAAAGCCACCGAAAACATGGAGTTGCTTTCCGCAAAAGGATATGAAGGGAAATACGGACATTATGAAGCCATTGATTATACACCTTCGCGCTTGAAGCATGGCGAAAGCAGCGCAATAGTTTATTCCTTCATGGCGCATCACCAGGGAATGAGTTTGCTATCCATGGCATATTTGCTTCTTGACAGGCCCATGCAAAAATTATTTGAGGCAGAACCTCAGTTCAAGGCAACTATGTTGCTGTTGCAGGAACGGATTCCGAAGGCATCTACATTCTTTGCACATACCACCGAAATTGCGGATATCAATTATGTGGAAACAGGCACCAAGGTACGGATAATAAATACTCCGAATACTCCATTGCCGGATGTGCAGTTACTATCCAACGGAAACTATCATGTTATGTTAACAAACGCAGGTGGTGGTTATAGCAGATGGAAAGATATTGCAGTTACACGCTGGCGTGAGGATGGCACCCGCGATAACTGGGGAACATTTTGTTATATCAGGGATGTGCAAAACGAAACATTCTGGTCCAATACCCATCAACCTTCCCTTAAAAAAAGCGACAAATATGAAGCTGCGTTTTCACAGGGTCGTGTCGATTTCCGTACCAGTCAGAACGACATAAATGCGCATACCGAAATTATGGTTTCGGCAGAAGATGACATAGAAATGCGCAGGGTGCATTTAACCAATTGCTCATCTATACGGAGAACGATTGAAGTAACGAGTTATACTGAAGTAGTCCTTGCTTCAGCGGCATCGGATATTATGCAGCCTGCCTTCAGCAATCTTTTTGTACAGACTGAAATTATTCCCAACCGGAATGCTATTCTTTGCACAAGAAGAGCTCGCTCCATGGATGAAAAACCACCTTGGTTATTTCATTTAATGACCATACAGGGGAAAAATTCAGAGGAAATATCCTTTGAATCTGATAGAAATAAATTTATTGGCAGGGGCAAGAACACCATTAATCCGGATGCAATGAATTTCTCCGGGCTTTTATCCGGAACAGAAGGATCCGTGCTGGATCCGGTGGTTGCAATTAGACATAAAATTACCATTGAGCCTGATGAAACGATCACGGTGGATATGATCATTGGTATTGCAGAAACAAAGGAAACTTGTTTAAACCTGATTGATAAATATAATGACAGGCACCACAAGGATCGTGTCTTTGAACTCGCCTGGACCCATAGCCAGGTGGTGCTTAGACAAATCAATGCAACGGAAGCTGATGCACAACTTTACGGAAGGCTTGCAAGTTCCATTATATTTACAAATAGCGCATTCCGCGCCGAGGCTGCTATCCTGATCAATAATCATAAGGGACAATCCGGTTTATGGGGTTATTCCATTTCAGGTGATCTTCCAATAATATTATTGAAAGTTCAAAACCAGGATAACATGCAAATGGTAAAACAACTGATACAGGCTCACGCCTACTGGCGTTTAAAAGGCCTTGCTGTTGATCTTGTCATCTGGAATGAAGAACACAGTGGATACAGGCAGGTTTTTCAAAACGATATACAAGCTCTTATTCCCGCAGAATTGGTAGACCGTCCCGGTGGTATTTTTGTCCGGGCATCCGATCAGATATCAAATGAAGACCGCATTTTATTCCAAACGGTTGCACGTATAAATATTTCCGATAACGAAGGTTCGCTTGCTGAACATATAAAAAGAAAAGCGCTTGCAAAAGTGGCTATTCCTTACATACAACCTTCCAAAACATATAAGCCATCAACATCTTCTATTTCCTTGCCGGATAACCTTGTGTTTTTTAACGGACTTGGAGGTTTTTCCCCAGATGGAAATGAATATATTATTTCCACAGAGAATAAAAACAGGACTCCTGCCCCATGGGTAAATGTAATTGCAAATCCATGTTTCGGAACCGTGATTTCTGAAAGCGGATCAGCATACACATGGATTGACAATGCGCATGAATTGCGTTTAACGCCATGGAATAATGATCCTATTTCTGATTCCGGCGGAGAAGCTTTTTATCTGCGCGATGAGGAAAGCGGCCAGTTCTGGTCAACTACCCTGCTTCCAAGAAGCGGCAATTCTCCCTATATAACACGTCACGGATTTGGTTATAGTGCCTTTGAACACCTGGAGGATGGAATATATTCTGAGATGCTGGTATATGTGGATAATGAGGAAGCAATAAAATTTACGGTATTAAAAATAAAGAACCAGTCAGGCAAGGCACGCAAGCTTTCCGCCACAGGTTATATAGAGTGGGTACTTGGCACTGACAGGATGAAAACGGCTATGTATATTCACACGGAAATTGATCCTGAGACCGGTGCTGTTTTTGCGAAGAATCCATACAACAGCGAGTTCTCAAACAGGATTGCTTTTCTTGACGTGGATTTCATAAAAAAATCACATACAGGTGACCGGACTGAATTCCTGGGCCGCAACGGATCATTACAAAATCCTGATGCAATGTCCCGCGTGAAACTATCC
>CAILMK010000597.1 GCA_903835275.1 uncultured bacterium
AAAATGTTTGTTTCAATGGGAAGTATTGTCTATCAATTGTTTATCCTGATTTTTGTATTCACGCAATTGTGAAATAATTCAATTATTAAGCCTTAAATTTCAGCGGAAATGTTATAAATTCGTTTTATCTTTGGGCTAAATTTCCCCCTGAAATCCCCGGATTAAATGTTTAAACGGAAACAGGGTAAAAACACTAATAATCAATAATTGTTTAAACGCATGTCTAACTTCAACAAACTGTTTTGCACTTCATTTTGTAAAATCCTGATCTTACTCAAATTATTCGTTTTTCAAACAGGTGTCATATTTGCAGACCAGAAACCGCAGGGTAATGATCCGTTGGTTCCTAAAACAGCTCCTCAAATTTCACAATTTGATAAAAATTCAATACCTGCTGAAGTTGAGATCAGGGCAAAGGCTGCTTCTGTTTTCAAGTTCGGTAATGAGGTAAAGATTGTTGAAATAAGAAGGGAAAAAGATGACATGGGATATACCCATATCCGGTATTATTTCTATTACAATGGAAGCAGGATAGAAGGCGGAATGATGGTCGCTCATATTTTGAATGGTAAGATTGAATCTATTAACGGAGATTTTTTCCCGGTGAGTGTTTCTTCAACTCCTTCCATCAATGAAAATGCCGCCCTTCAGGACGCGTTGGGAAAAATAAATGCTAAAACATACAGGTGGCAATCTAAATCAGAGGAAGCAAGGCTGAAGCAAATTAAAAAGGACGTTAATGCAACCTGGTTTCCAAAGGCAGAGTTGGTTTATTGCCCCAATAATGGCGATGTTACTAAAATGACACTTGCCTATAAATTTGATATTTTTGCGAGTGAGCCCCTGATTGGAGAATCAATTTATGTGGATGCTGTAACCGGGGAAGTTATCTATGAACTTAGCCGTATTTATAACAGTGATGCGCGCGGGAGTGCCAAAACTAAATACAGCGGCACGCAGGTTATTACTGCTGATAGCATAAGTTCATCCAGTTATGATCTGGATGAATCCGGTAGAGGAGGAGGAATTTATACTTACAATCTGAAGACAGGCACTTCTTATGGTAGTGCTGTAAACTTTACGGATGCTGATAATTACTGGAACAATGCTAATGCAGCACAGGATGAAGTGGCTGGCGATGCACACTGGGGTGCTGAAATGACCTACGATTTCTACTTTAAGAATTTTGGGAGAAACAGTTTTAATAATCTCGGGGGTACCATTTATAGTTACGTTCACTACTATACCAAATATAATAACGCGTTTTGGGATGGTACCGAAATGAATTACGGAGATGGGGACGGTACAAATTTTACTCCCTTAACTGCATTGGATGTCTGTGGACATGAAATATCACACGGATTTACGCAGTACGCTTCCAATCTTGCTTACCAGAATGAATCAGGTGCGATGGATGAGGGCATCAGTGATATTTTTGGAACTTGTATTGAATTTTATGCAAAAGATACACTGGCCGATTGGATCATTGGGAAAGATTTTACAGTAAATGGCAAAGGCATCAGAGATATGTCCGCGCCGAAAAATTTCAGCCAGCCGAATACTTATAAGGGAACCTATTACGTGTCTACTTCAGGTACGCCAACTTCCACCAATGACTGGAACGGAGTGCATACTAACAGTGGAGTATTGAATTACTGGTTTTATCTTATTGCTCACGGTGCTTCCGGCACCAATGATAATAGCAACAGTTACAGCGTAAGCGGGCTTGGGATTATTGAAGCACAGAAAATAATGTTCCGGACTGCATTTTATTATCTTACATCATCATCAACATTCAGTGATGCCAGAAAATTTTCCATTCGTGCTACTATAGATCTGTATGGAGGATGTTCCAATGAAGTGCAACAGGTTACAAATGCGTGGTACGCGGTAGGGGTAGGTGCTAAATATGCAAATACTTCATTGAGCGGAACATATACTATTGGTGGCTCTTCCCCGGATTTCACTACCTTTACTAAGGCGGTTGCTGCAATTAACTCAAAAGGTATCTGCGGACCGGTAACTTTTAATGTACGCAACGGTAGCTACAAGGAACAAATCAGGATCGGTTCTATAATAGGAACTTCTGCTGTAAATACGGTTACTTTTCAAAGCCAGAATTTGGATAGCACAAAAGTGATTCTTACTTATCCGTCCTCTTCTTCAAGTACTGGTGATTATACATTAGAATTGGATTCGTCTTATGATATTATTTTCAATAAAATAACGATTCAGCGCACCGGTACCAATACTTATGCAAATGTTGTCAATTTAAAATACGGAGCTTCTTATAATACTTTTACAAATAATGTACTCAGGGGAAAATATGGAATCAGCTCCTCTCTTGCAGGAGACAATTCAATTTTCAACAATGATGGTTCAGGAAGTTCCTATAATGTTTACAGAAATAATGTGCTTCACTCAGGCATCTGCGGATTCTACCTGAATAGTGTAACATATTATGGCCAGTATAATACCATTGATGGAAATACTGTGGATAGTTTCGGATTATCCGGTATTTACGTTACACAGGAGATAGGAGTAAACATTACAAATAATCTTGTAAAATCAAGTTCTTTCTCAAGTTCAACATATGGGTCATACGGAATACGACTTGATACCTGCGATTATGGATTTTTTGTTTCCAAGAATAAAGTTTATTTGTCAGCAAATGCAGGATATTGCAGGGGAATAATGTTGTATTTCTCTGCTACCAATTCCGGATATTCTGATCTGGTTTTGAATAATTTTATACGGGTTAGTAGTGGTACCTCTGCAAGTTCAGGAATTCAATTAATTGATAATACCTATCCGGAGATATTGTATAATAACGTCCTGAATAATTATTCATCCACAAGCGGTTATGCTATTTATGTAGATAACACGGGTATAACAACTACTGATTATATATTTAACAATAATCTCGTAAACAAAGGCAGCGGTTACGCCTTTTATATAAATGGGGGATCTGTTTATAGCGCGAATTATAATAATCTTTATACCAGTGGTACTTACATTGGCTATTATTCCGGTAGTTACACAAGTTTTTCAAACTGGAAATCAGGAACAGGATACGATGCCAATTCTAAAAATGTAGATCCCGGTTATACTTCTGCCAATGACCTGCATGTAAGTGCATCAGGCATCAATGGCGCTGCTGTGCCTATTACCGGTATCAATGATGATATTGACGGAGCATACCGTGACCCTATCACTCCTGATATTGGAGCAGATGAATTTGGAACATTGAGTTGCATGCACGATACCTTTACCATTGGAGGTACATCTCCGAATTATGCAACATTCAAGGCAGCTGTATCCGATCTCACGAAGAAAGGAGTTTGCGGTAATGTTGTTTTCATGGTGCGTAACGGAACATATACCGAGCAGGTCAGGATAGGAAGCATTCCCGGTTCATCATCATCTTCAACAATTACGTTCCAAAGCCAACTGGGAGATAGCTCAAAGGTAATTCTTCAGTACGCATCATCATCATCAAGTACTAATAATTATACGTTGCTTTTGGATACTGCGAGCTATGTTAC
>CAILMK010000598.1 GCA_903835275.1 uncultured bacterium
CAACCAAACATATATTTTTTGGTTTGTTCAGGATTGGTGAGGGCATCCCATACTGCATCGGCAGGGGCTTTAATGGTAATTTTACTCGTTACTAATAATTCGTTTTCCATGTCGTCCTTTTTCTTTGTGTTCTTGAATTGGAAGGCAAGTTAAGCATTTAGTTTGATTTGTATTTATACTCTGCGCCTCTCAGAATATTTTCTCTTTTTCTCAGTTGTAGATTTTACCGCAGAGTTTCATGGAGAAAAAAGGAGAGAGAACCACAGAGAGTTGCTTTGAGCTGTTCCCCCCTCTCTTAAAGGAGAGGGGGCTAGGGGGTGAGGGAAATGATGTAAAAACAAAAAACCCTCGCTTTTCAGCAAGGGTTTCGGTTTGATTATATTCTATGTTATCAGTTGCTTTGTTTCAGTACTTTTCTCAAGTTTATCTGTAACACTGGTAAGGTCCTTCCAGGATGACAACTTGGGAGATTGTTAACCGATCACTGCTGACTGTTAACTGTTGACTGTTCTTAGTTCAAATCACCGCTTTGGGTGTCAGTGGATGGAGCATTATTGCCACCATCATTGTTTGGACGAGGACCACGGTTATCATCCCTTGGACGGTCATCCCTGCGCGGGCCACGGTCGTCTCTTCTTGGTCCGCGATCATCGCGACCACCACCACGCCTGTCGTCACGACCACCGCCCCTGCGGTCATCGCGCGGACGTTCTTCCCTTGGACGTTCTACATAACCTTCCGGCTTAGGAAGCAATGCTTTCATGGAAAGGCGGAATTTACCTGTCCTTTGATCAATTTCAAGAAGCTTTACGTCCACTTCATCACCCGGAGCAAGAACGCCTTCCATATCCTTCAAATGATCATAGCTGATCTCGGAAATGTGAAGCAATCCTTCCTTGCCAGGTAAGAATTCAACGAATGCACCAAATGCCTGGATGGAAACAACCTTACCGTGGTAAGTGCCTCCAACGTCAGGAACAGTACAGATCGCCTGGATCCATGCTACTGCTTTATCCAAAGCATCTTTATCTGCGGAAGAAACTTCCACATGACCCATGCCATCAATTTCATCAATTGAAATAGTAGCACCGGTTACTTTTTGTATTTCCTGAATTACGCTTCCACCCTTACCGATAACTGCACCGATAAAGTCCTTATCAATAGTGAAGCGTTCCATGCGTGGTACGAAGGATTTGTATTCCTCACGTGCCATAGGCATAATAGAATTCATGATCTCAAGGATATGAAGCCTTCCTTCACGTGCCTGCATCAATGCTTCTTCCACTACAGTGTAGCTAAGGCCGTCTACTTTCAGGTCCATCTGGCAGGCAGTAATACCATCCGCCGTTCCGGTTACCTTGAAGTCCATATCACCGAGGTGATCTTCATCACCTAATATATCGGAAAGCACCGCGTATTTTCCATTTTCACCGGAGATCAATCCCATGGCGATACCGGAAACAGATTTCTTTAATTTAATACCAGCATCCAGCATGGCAAGACATCCTGCACAAACCGTTGCCATGGAAGAAGAACCATTGGATTCCATAATATCCGCAGTAATACGTACAGTGTATGGATTCACTTCTTCCGGTGGTAACATTGGTTTCAATGCACGGAGAGCAAGGTTACCATGTCCTACTTCTCTACGTGCAGGACCACGGTTTTGTTTTACTTCACCTGTGGAAAATCCCGGGAAGTTATAGTGCAATAAGAATTTATTGTATCCTTTGAAAAGTGCGCCGTCCACCATTTGCTCATCTAGCTTGGTACCGAGCGTTACGCTGGCCAAACATTGTGTTTCGCCACGTTGGAAAAGCGCTGAACCATGTACTGTAGGAAGCAAATCGGTTTCAGCCCAGATGCCCCGAACTTCATTCAGTTTACGGCCATCCAAACGTACACGGTGATCAAGCACCATGTTACGCATTACTTCTTTTTTCAGCTTGGAATAATATTTTTTAACTCCGGAAATGTGTGCTTTTTCTTCATCTGTTTCCTTGGGAGCAAGTGCCAGATGTTCATCAAGCAATGCAGCGAAAGCATCGGTACGTGCCTGTTTGCTGGAAGGATTGATACAGATATCATGAAGTTTAGCTGCGAAAAGTCCGCGAACGGTATTCATCAATTCTTTATCTTCTTCTTCGATGGCAAC
>CAILMK010000599.1 GCA_903835275.1 uncultured bacterium
GTACAGAAAGATGAACTGACAAATAATGATCTTGTTGATATGATCCTTGACAGTGCGCATCAAAAAGGCACCGGTGGATGGACTTCTGCGGATGCGATGAATTTGCAGGTGCCAATTCCTGTGATTGATATGGCAGTTTCTATACGTGATCTATCGGCGTATAAAAAAGACAGGCAAGAAGCACAGCTAAAACTTAAAGGCCCGGAAAATAAATTTACAGGAAATAAGAATGAGTTGATTAATGCCCTTGAACAGGCATTATATTTTTCAATGATCACGACATACGCGCAGGGAATGTCCCTTTTGCAGGTGGCTTCCGGAAAATATAAATATAATTTGAAGCCTGAAAATATTGCAAGTATATGGAGAGGCGGATGCATTATTCGTTCTTCGCTGCTCGAGGATATTTATTCTGCTTTTTCCAAACAGCCCGCTTTATCAAGCCTTTTACTGGATGATGTATTTGCGAAAAAATTGTTGGATTCCCAGAAGGGTATTCGCAAGATAATTCAGATAGGAGTGGAATCTGGCATCCCTCTTCCTGCCATGATGACATCGCTGTCTTATTATGATAGTTACAGGAGCGGATGGCTGCCTGCAAATTTGATCCAGGCGCAGCGCGACTATTTCGGTGCTCATACGTACGAACGCAATGACCGCACAGGAATTTTTCATACTCACTGGATCCAAACAAACCAATAAATGGAAAACACACAGAAAGTAAACCCGACAATTATTATTATACTCGGTGCAACGGGTGACCTGACCTGGCGGAAATTAATTCCTGCTGTTTATAACCTGTATCTGGATAACTGGATTCCTGATAGTTTTGAAGTGATAGGTGTGAGCAGAAAAAGAATTTCTGAAAAATCATTTCGCGAGCATTTGCATGACGGGGTAAATAAATTTTCCCGGCGTGGTAAAGCAAAGAAAACAGAGTGGGATAAATTTTCAGAATGCATCACCTATTTGAAAGGAGAATTTGATGATGATGCCACGTATTCCTCACTCGAAAAAAAGACAACCGCCCTTGAAAAAAAATGGGGAGTGGCGGCTAACCGGATTTTTTATCTCGCAGTTCCACCCAATTCTTTCGAGGAAATTGCCATGAAGATTGGTTCGTCAGGACTTGCTAGAAATAAACAACAGGGACGCATTGTTATTGAGAAACCGTTTGGTCATGATTTGGATAGTGCCAAGCACCTGAATGATTTATTGCATTCTAATTTTGATGAATGCCAGATTTACAGGATAGATCATTATTTAGGAAAAGAAACGGTGCAAAACATTTTGGCGTTTCGCTTTGCGAATGCATTGTTTGAACCGATATGGAACAGGAATTATATTGAGAGCGTGCAGATCAGTGTTTCGGAACAACTCGGTGTTGAAAACAGGGGGAACTATTATGAAACTGCAGGTGCCCTGCGGGATATGATACAAAATCACCTTATGCAACTTGTTTGCCTGATAGCTATGGAACCGCCAGTATCTTTTGAAGCAGATGAAGTGCGAAACCGCAAAGTGGATGTGTTGAATGCTCTCAGAAAAATTCATCCATTTGAAGTGAATCAATTTGCAGTACGCGGACAATATGGTGCAGGTTGGATCAATGGGAAAAAAGTAATTGGGTACCGTGAAGAACCTGATGTTAGTGCAACTTCTGCCAAGGAAACTTTTGCAGCAATGAAATTATTTATTGATAACTGGAGATGGCAGGGAGTACCGATTTATCTGCGCACAGGAAAGAGAATGAACGAAACTATTTCAGTGATTACGGTTCAGTTTAAGCCTGTGCCGCATCAATCTTTTCCTCCGGAAACCATTGGCAACTGGCAGCCCAATACACTTACAATAAACATACAGCCTCACATGGGAATTTGCCTTAATTTTCAGGCAAAACGTCCGGGACTTAAAATGCTACTTTATCCGGTCGACATGAGTTTTAACTATGAGGAATCCTATACTTCCGGAACACCTGAAGCGTATGAAACTTTATTACTGGATATTATGGAAGGTGATTCCACTCTTTTCATGCGCGCCGACCAGGTGGAAGCTGCATGGAAAGCCGTCATGCCAATAATTGATCTATGGGACGCGAATCCTGCGGAAAATTTTCCAAATTATGAAGCAGGTACAACAGGTCCGGAAGATGCGGAAGCTTTAATTGCAAGGGATGGCCATACTTGGAGCGTGACTTTACCTGAAAAGAAATGATAGCAAGAAAACCATATAAGCTTGAAGTTTTCCTGTCAGAGGAATACCTTGATATTGGCGCCGCTGAATTTATCATTGATTGTGCAAAAAATGCCATTGCATCAAAAGGTAAATTTACAATATCACTTTCGGGTGGAAGAACACCGCAAAAATTATTTGAGTTATTAGCGCAACCTCAATATGAAAATCAGATAGATTGGAAAAACACATATATTTTCTGGGGGGATGAGCGTTGCGTATCATTGGATGATGAAAGGAATAATGCATTCCAGGCCAAGACAATCTTGCTCGATAAAGTAAATATTCCTGAATTTAATATTAATAGAATTCCTGTTGATCTGCCTCCTGTGGCGGCAGCAAGTAATTATGAACGGAAATTAAATGATTTTTTCGGAGATGATCCTGCTCAATTTGATCTTATACTTTTAGGTCTTGGAGAAAACGGTCATACTGCTTCTTTATTTCCCGGTACAAATGTTATTGAAGATACTTCCGCAGGTATCAGGAATGTATATGTTGAAGAAGAAAAAATGTTTCGCATTACAATGACAGCGCCACTTATTAATGAAGCACATGTAATTCTTTTTCTTGTTACTGGAAAAGAGAAAGCGGAAATTTTAAATAAGGTGTTAAAAGAATCTCAGGAAAGTAAAAAATATCCTGCACAGTTGATCAGTCCTGAAAATGGCAAACTATATTGGTTCGCAGATAGTGAAGCTGCGTCATGTTGTGTCCTCCCTTAAAACATCTATTTGATCCATTGTATGCAGCGAATCGTAAAATGCTTTGCTGACAGTTGACACAATATTTATTTTAGTACTGTCATTGATCTGCTGCGCCTGTTGAACATACAAATGTGCGCTATTGGCAGCGTATAAAACATCAGGGCTGAAAATTGTCTGGCTCGCTGTTAACTGCGGTATCAGTGTATTGATCACGCCGGGATGCCCTTTAATTAATGGCCCGTCAGGATTCAGGGAGTTTAATGAAAAGGAAGTGGGTAATTGCTCGTAATGGGTAAAGGTTGCATTAAAGTTAACCTGTGGTAACCACGCAGATAAATTTATTGAATTAGTCTTTTCCGTAATGGAAATTCCAAGTGTGGATTGCCTAACCGTAGGTTGATTCTTCAATCCATACGCGATGCATTGTTCAATAGTAAGATATTGAGCGGTGTCATTTGTGTTTTTATCCTGCGCGCCTGCGGATAATATTACCCCGTTTGCAATGGCTGCAATAAGAAATAATTTTAAAGGTTCAAGAAGGGTAAAAAGGAGATGGAAAATATTTTTTGATCCTTTTTTTGAACGTTGAATTCCAGACTTCATTTGCATTCCATTCATCTGTGTTTAGTGTGTTTTGGATCGTCATAGTATACTTGTTTTGTCTTGCTGGCTGTCAGCAAGGCTTTCATGGTTTAAATTTGTAGTTTGAATCTTTGCATCGTCCGATGAAGATACTAAATTAAATAAAATAATCTGAACATTATGTTCAATACCATCATCTGCGAGGTCAATTGAATTATCAGGTTGCTTTTCACCATCTTTTGTTACGAGCATTTTGCCTTCGCCATTTGTTTGTTCAACAACGATATGATACAGGGTTTTCTTATAACGGTATTGAACCTTGAACGATTGCCAGTCAACAGGTATACAAGGAATAAACCTAAGCTTCGTGTCTTCCTGTTGCAATCCCAAAAATGCTTCGGTAATCAGTCGGTACATCCATCCGGCCGAGCCGGTATACCAGGTCCAGCCACCGCGTCCTGCATGTGGCGAACGTGCATAAACATCTGCCGCGAGGACATAAGGTTCCACTTTGTATATAGCAACATCTGTTTCTGTCTTCCCATGATTTACCGGATTGATCATATTCAATAATTCCCATACCCGTGCATTATTGCCAAGTTTGGCAAATGCTGTGATCATCCAGATAGCAGCATGTGTATATTGGCCTCCATTCTCCCGTACTCCCGGAACGTATCCTTTTATGTACCCCGGATTCAGGTCGGAATTATCGAACGGTGGTTCGAGTAATTGAATAATGCCTGAATCTTTTTGCACGAGGTTTTTATATGCAGATTCCATGGCTATATTAATACGGCTGCTATCTCCGGCTCCGGAAAGAACCGACCAGCTTTGTGCGATGGAATCGATCCTGCATTCTTTGTTTTTAGAAGATCCAAGTGGCGTACCGTTATCAAACCACGCACGTTTATACCACTCCCCATCCCAGGCATTTTTATCTATGTTTTCCTTTAATTTTTTTGCCTGATTCTCGCATTCAACTGCAAATGTTTCATCAAAGTGTAAACGTGCCACTTTTGAAAATTTTCCAAGTATTTCAAATAGGAAAAATGCCATCCACACACTTTCACCTTTTCCTTCAATACCCACCCTGTCAAAGCCATCGTTCCAGTCACCGGTACCAATTAATGGCAATCCGTGTTCACCGAAATTCAATCCATGTTTTATTGCCTGCACACAATGGTCATATAGGCTTGCCGAAATTCCTGACTGTACAGGAAGGTCGTAATAGGATTCTTCGCCGAAGTTTAATTGCCTGCCATCCAGATAAGGTGTTATCTCATCTAATATTTTTGCATCTCCTGAATGGGAAACGTACATGGAGGTAACATATGGCAACCATAAAAAATCATCGGAACATCTGGTACGTACACCTCGTCCCATAGGCGGGTGCCACCAGTGTTGTACATCGCCTTCTTTGAATTGCCTTGAAGAACACAATAGAATTTGTTCGCGTGCAAGTTCAGGTACCGTGTGAAGCAGGGACATTACATCCTGCAACTGATCCCTGAAACCAAAGGCACCACCGGATTGATAATAACCGGTACGTCCCCAAAGGCGGGAAGAAAGTACCTGGTATGTAAGCCATCCGTTTGTTATAAAATTGATTCCTATATCAGGTGTTTCCACCTTGATAGCGCCAATAATATTTTGCCAGTGATTTTTTACTTTTTCAAGTGATTCCTGCGCAACTACCTTGCCCCGGAATCTCCGTACCATATCTACTGCATGTTCGTTGTCTTTTGCAGTTCCAAGCCTGAAAATTATTTCTTCCTCTTCTCCATCTTCCAGGTCAAATGGTACCTGTATTGCTCCACACGGA
>CAILMK010000600.1 GCA_903835275.1 uncultured bacterium
GGTATGTATAATACCACCGGTAGCCTGAACACTTTTGAAGGTTTCCAAAGTGGATTGATGAATTCTACAGGAAGTTATAATACATACACCGGTGTTTATGCCGGCTCCGACAATACCACAGGGAACTTTAATACTTTCCATGGTTACAAGGCAGGATCTGACAATACAGGAAGCAACAATACCGCCATGGGTTATTATGCAGGAGAAGATATTTATACAGGAAATAACAATGCTTACTTTGGTAACCAGGCGGGCTTGACCAACTCTATAGGTAGCGGAAATACCGCCATAGGTAATAATGCAGGTATAATCTCTAGCGGCGACCGCAATACCCTTATAGGTGATAGCGCGAACATAAGCGTTGCAGGGCTTTCCAATTCTTCTGCTATTGGCTTTAACGCTCAAGTAGGCTACAGCAACTCAATGGTACTTGGTAATGCCAATGTTACAACCTGGGGCTTTGGCACAGATGTTACCGCAGGTAACGTTATAAACTTTGTAAACACTACTGCTACACTTACAACAGGTGGTGTATGGACCAATGCTTCCGACCGTAACCTGAAAGAAAATATCACTTCTGTGGATGGAAACGATGTGCTGAACAAACTGGATAACCTTGATATTCCTCGCTGGAATTACAAAAAGGAAAATGCCGGCATTATGCACATCGGCCCGATCGCGCAGGATTTCTACAGCACATTCAATGTAGGAAATAACAATACAACCGTTTCCACCATTGACCCTGCAGGTATTGCATTGGTAGGTGTAAAGGCATTGCACAAACAAACAAAAGATCTTCAAAACAAGACAGACCAGGTAGCTGCCGAAAACGAAGAACTGAAAGCGAAGGTTGCAGAACTTTCCACCAATAATTCTGCACTATTAGACAGGCTTGCTGCAATAGAAAGCCGCATTACTTCCATGGAAAATTGCTCTCCTTGTGCTGCTCCTAAAACTGAAGTACTGGAAGGCGGATCATTAAACCAGAAGCCATCCCTCAACCAGAATATTCCTAATCCTTTTGCAGGGACTACAGCCATAGCTTATTTCCTTCCACAGAATACAAACTCCGCAGAGATTGTCATTAGCACACAGGCAGGAGTTGAAATAAAGACATTCAACCTGGCAGGTACCGGCAACGGACAAATCGTTTTCAATGGTTCTACCTTCGCATCAGGAGTATATTTGTACACCCTGATTGTTGACGGAAAGAAAATAGACACCAAGAGAATGGAAATAGTAAAGAACTAGACACCTCTCCATAGTTCATCTTTTCCGAAGATGGATTTAACCGAAGCTAAGGGCGGATAAATTACTATCCGCCCTTTTGTTTGGTTGTAATGTCCATGAAATTCAAAAAAATTCACTGACGCCAAATAACCTGTCCTTATCAGAGCAATGGCAATCAAATTTCGTGGGCATTTCGGGATAAATATGTTTATATAAATCTTTATTTTCATACCAGGTCATCCCCTCGTTAAATAAAGAATAAGGGAATAAAATTTTATTCGCAATTACCAAAACAGGATCATGAAATGGCGGACGATCACCATCATATAAACAAAGTTCTGTATGATATTTCCAGTGCGCTCCCAGAATTAATTCCGTCAGATAGTTATTTAGCGGATTTGTGATAATTGTTTTGATTTCCTTTTCTTTGTTGCTTGCCGAATCCATTCGCATTAGAATACTATGAATTTGAAACGTGAATAAAAATGCTACAATTAGTGTAAATATTGGCATTGCAACAAATAAAATCCTTTCCCTTTTACCTGTCAAAATCCTGAAGAAAAA
>CAILMK010000601.1 GCA_903835275.1 uncultured bacterium
ATGCTTCTTATTACGGGCTCTTGATTTCCCTTGAAGGCGTTAAAGCCGAAAAAACTTTTTAATGCGCCTTTAATCTTATCCTCAGATACTTCCGCTTCCGTGTTGACTTCTATCTCTTCCATAATTAATCTTGCACGAAGATAATACTAAATTTTCTTTTAATTAAACATTAATTCTCAAAATATATTGCAAAAAAATTGAAGAAATATTTTGAAAAGTCGTCAAAAAACGGTATAATCGCCTTTAGGCGGGTTCTATCTGGACTCATTCTTAAGAACAAATCCGGGCACTTATTCCATAGTATCCATGTTCGTTCTTCATAAGGTTTTACAATTAGGGTCATCATTTATTGACATAAATCATATTTTCGCCTGATTTACGTCAATATAAATCCAGTTTTATAGTTGCAAAATTTGAAAAGAAATTAATTGAAGCACTAAAAATTGAATTTATATGAAAGTCAAGAACGTATTTCCCAGGCCATTTGGCATTGTAGTATGCATTTTCATAGCTGCATTCAGCATAATTCTCCAGGCACAATCAAAAAAGGTTTTCAAGGCGCCACCCTCCGCCGATGAAATAAAAAATCCTATGCCCGGAGATGCAGCATCTATTATAGAAGGGAAGAAAACCTACACAACCTTTTGTGCAGCCTGTCACGGAAATAAAGGAAAGGGTGATGGTGTGGCAGCAGCAGGACTCCAGAAGCCTCCAGCAGACCATACTTCAGCCGCGGTGCAAAGTCAGTCTGATGGCGCAATCTTCTGGAAACTCACAAATGGCAATAATCCAATGCCTTCTTACGCTACTTTAACACCAACCCAAAGATGGCAACTCGTAAACTATATACGTACGCTTGCGAAATCACCGAAGAAATAACATTGCATTACTACAACTCAATATAACATCTGAAACTTATAAACTATTATAATTATGAAGTCTAATTTTTTAAAACCGTTTATCATTGCGCTGCTGTGTATTGCAGGATATGGTAGCATGAAAGCACAGACAGATTCATCTGCGCCACCTCCAACAAATTCACCGGTTGCAGGAGGAAAGAAATTCTTTATGCCGGGCTCCGCAGTTTTTATGCACCAGTTCATAAATATGCAGGGCACACCTTCGGCACATACGTTTTCTCCGGTAGGATTAATGATCATGCCACTTGTAAAAGTTGATGACAGATTATTGCTTGATTGTGGCCTTGATTTTGGGATTAACCCTGATGGAAGTGTAAATGTAGGATTGGTTGAATTGATCGTGTATTACAAGATCAATCCATGGCTTTCTGTATTTGCAGGTAATTTCGCTCCTCACTACGGAGTTTATTCAGGTATTCTTGATGATTTTACCAATCGTTTTGGTACCGGTGTAGCTCCTGTTGGAATGGGACACGGTGTGCAAAACCAGAATGGAGTCGGAATTCATGGTGGAGTTCAGGCAGGATATTCTAAATTTACGTACGAATTTTATGTAGCAAACGGTCCGCAGCTTATTGTTGACACATTAACTGCCAGTGGCTCGAATCAAACCGGAAAAATGGATTACGGATCCATAGTGGATAATAACAAGAATAAATCGTTTGGCGGCCATATAGGGTTTTTGCCATTGTCAAACTCAAATCTTGAATTGACCGCTTCAGGACAATATACTCCACAAACGGGTGCTGATGGAAGTAACTATCAGAATGTAAAATGCCAGGCTTGGGCATTAGGACTGAATTATTTTCATGTAATTAATCCAATTATGGTCAGGTTGATTGCAGAATACAACCAGATACAAACAGGAGGCGCTACTTACCAGAACCCTGAAACCCGCGAATTGTATACCTTCAAAAATCAGGAATCAGGATGGTTTGCAGGTACGACTTTACGTGCAACAGGCTCAAAGAAATGGCTCGTTAAGAATATGGAAATCGCCGGACGATTGGGAGTATATACACCTCCATCCAGCGGGGCACTATGGGCAGGCACTCCAACCCATCAGACCACCTTATGCCTTACTGAATACCTGAGATGGGATA
>CAILMK010000602.1 GCA_903835275.1 uncultured bacterium
CAATATTTTACATATTTATGTTGTCAACATGAAAATATAGATTTTTCCATGGTGTTATATAATCAACATTTTATGAGTATCTTTACAGTTCCTTTGCCGGAAACAAAACTCTTTAGGAAGTATTTTAAACGATGCTTAAGAGACTGCTTTTATACCTCATACTCTTTGTGCCTCTGCACAATTACGCCACTCACTTGCTTGGAGGGGAAATTACGTATAAGCATGTCAGCTATAATGCCGGCACCAATACCAATACATACAAAATACAGGTAAACATGTACCGGGATTGCCAGTACGGGCAAGCGCTTCTGGATGATACAATCGATATAGGTTTCTATGAAAAAGTATCCGGCAGCAAAAGATTATCTTTCATGCTGCAACTTGGTCCTCCGGATAGCAGCAATGTTGACCCTTTTTCAGGAGCAGATTATAAATACTGCAAAAAACTGCCGGTGGCATGTATGCAGGTAGGAAACTACTACGGTAACATTGACCTTCCGGTAAGCAGCTATGGATATGATATGCTTTATGTGAGGTGTTGCCGGAAAAACGGTGTGATCAATATCCTCGATTCCCAGGGACAATCCTATACCAATTTCATTCCTCCAAATACAATTGTTAACAGTTCCCCGTATTTTACGGATCCTCCTGCGCCTTTCCTTGGAGTGAATGATACTGCCAGTTATTTTAATAATGCCATAGACCCTGACGGAGATTCACTTGTATATTCGCTTGCACGACCCTACACGGGTGCCAGTGCCAGTGTACCGGCAACCTATCCTGCTGCAACTTACGCTGCTCCCGGATTAATTAAATACCAGCCTACCTATAGCTTCGCGAAGCCTTTTGGCCCAAGCGGACTTGCAATGATTGATCCGGTTACGGGATTGACAACAATCTATGCCACCAAGACCGGGAATTACGCGATTGCCATAGATGTAAGTGAGTACAGGAATGGTACATTGATAGCTACTACCCGCAGGGATGTTATGCTCTATATCACGAGTGTATTATCCACTGTAAAAATCAAGGGCGATAAGGTTTCCTGGTATGTAACGTCGGATAGTTTTGCGGTGCAGGCAGGTACTGACCTGAAGTTTGACCTTGAATTTTCCGGAGGGGATACCCTTGGATTCACTGCCAGCGGAGAGCCTATGAATTTCCCGCACAATGCTACCTTTACTACCACCAATTTTACGAAAATGGTGCGCTCGAATTTCAATTGGCAAACAACTTGTAGTGATTTGAGAAGCCAGCCCTATATTATAAATTATACCGTTACCAATAAATGGTGTCCCCCATCGATTCCTTTAAAAGGAACCAAGAGAATTTATGTAATTCCTTTTAAAGGAGCAGACACTATTTTTGGACCGGGAACCATTTGTAAAGATATTGCCGCAGGCAGATATTATATTCATAACAGACAAAAAGGTTATCAATACATATGGGATGTTAAGGGGGACAGTGTTATCAGTAATGAATCCACTAATGATGATTCCATTTATGTTTTTTGGGGTAGCAAGAGCACTAAAGGAAGCATTACTCTTTATCAACAAAATGCAAAAAACTGCCCGGGTGATACAATAAAACTAAAAGTAACCATTTTACCCCCGCCAAAGACTCCAATCCTCTCGGGGAAACTGAATGTTTGCGTCAACGAAATTGACAGTTATTATGTAACAAATTACGATTCAGGCAGCACATTATCCTGGAGCGTGAGTGGCGGAAAAGTGATCAAAAACTCCACGGCTTATGCACTTATAAAGTGGTTTAATAACGATAGCGGAATTATCAACGTCGTCAATGGAAATCTCAATGGATGCAAGAGCGATACAGAACGTCTGACCGTCATTAAAAATGTTGCAACAGCAGATAGTATCGCAGGAGCGTATTCCGTTTGTCCGAATGCCAGAGGCATTGATTATTATATATACAGAAATATAACACCGGGTTCCGTTTTCAAATGGTTCGTCAAAGGTGGAACCATAGCATCCGGAAATAATTCCTCGCATATTACAGTAAACTGGGGCAATAAAGGAAAAGGAAAAGTGCAGGCACTGGAATACACAAAATACGGTTGCGTGGGAGATACCCTGAATTTTAATGTTACTAAGGAATATGCATTTGTAACAGGCCCTATAAAAGGAGATACTTCATTATGCGAATTTACTTCCGGCGAAAAATACTCTGCCTTGTACGTGCATAATTCAACTTATACATGGACTATAGCAGGCGGCACTCTTGTTTCTGCAAACGGAGTTAGTAGTGCTACCGTTAACTGGGGAAGCGCGGGTTCTGCTTCGGTAACGGTTAGCCAGACTGCTTACGATTCGGTAAACAATTTACCCTGCATCGCGAAGGATGTCATTGTTCCCGTTACACTTCATCCTATTCCAAATACAGGAAACATCAATGGTGACCAGACCATGTGCGCGGGGCTCAAACATGTTTATTCCGTTGCAGGATTACCGGGCAGCACTTTTATATGGACGTATACCGGAGGAAATTCAAATATATCCGGCCAGGGGAATGATACAATATCCCTTGATATTACCACCAGCGGCAATTATACTATCACTGTACAGGAAGTTTCAAAGGATAGCTGTTTTGGTACACCTGTCAGTTATGCAATAACCGTACTTCCTTCTCCTAAAATGGGGAAAATAAATGGGCCGCTTACAGTTTGCGCACCGAACCTGAATAATATTACTTACGCTGTAAATACAGATGCAGGAGCGGTTTTCAACTGGTCTATTTTGGGAGGAATTATTAATTCCGGCAATGGCACAAATTCAGTAAATATAGACTGGCGGACTCCCGGTTTTGATTCACTATCCGTTATTGAAACAAATACATACGGGTGCAAGGATACCCAGTCAGTAAATGTGGAGGAAGATTCCGCTGAAATTGATATGCAACTGGTAACAACCATCAGGCAAAACGAGCAACAAATAGAATTATTCTGGACAACAAAAAATGCACAATTCCTCAAAGGCAAATTGCAGGTATTAAGACGCGGTGTTTCTGAAACATCTGAAGTAATCATTGATACTGTTGGCAAATATGTGGGGCATTATATTGATAAAAGGGCGCAGCCTTCGCAGACCCCATATTTTTACCGCTTAATGGCAATGAATAATTGCCTGAGTCCTGTTTCATCAGATACCCATAAAACAGTTTTCGTGCATGGCAATATCACCAGCGATACTGTTATAAACCTTGGATGGAATTCCTACGTGGGGTGGAATAAAAACATTAAAGAATATAAAATATTACGCAGCTTCAATACTGATTCTGCCTTGTTTGACGCTAAACATGTTCCCGATACAAGTACCCAGATATTTTCTGACCAACAGGCATGGAGGCAGTGTTTCCGCATTGCGGCAGTGAATGCGATTGATACCGGAAAAATATCTTATTCAAATTCTGTTTGTTTTGAATTTGAGCCCATCGTGTATTTACCCAATGTATTCACGCCGAATGGCAATTCGATAAATGATTATTTCCATGTGTTTGTAACGAACTGGAAAGCCTTTGACCTGAATATTTATGATCGCTGGGGCGAGAAATTATTTCATTCCAATGATCCTGCGATCCAATGGGACGGCACGTATAAAGGCGAGCGATGCGCTGAAGGGGTTTATATCTATTTCCTTACGGTGGATGGCATTCATACCAGCACGCATAAAAAAGGAACCATTACCATTCTCAGATAAACTGCTGAAGTATCTTTTAGCACTCGACAATGATTTTATAGCTCCGCCTCTAAAGGAAGCGTAATTCTTTCCCTTACGCTCAAAAAGCAGTTATTTTTTAGAACAAGGAAATGGTAAAACTAAAAGTGTAAAGTTCTAATCAATATTCAAAGTCATTTTTAAGGTTGGAAAGTTCTTTGTCAATGTCAAACTCGTCACTGGCTTCGGCCGTTTCAATGGCTGGCTGTTCACGATTGTACATGTCAAAATCATACTCCGGCATCAGCTGGGTTTTTACATGATCAATTGCCTCAGTTAAGCCTGTAGTGAATTTGTTAAAATCTTCCTTGTACAGGAAAATCTTATGCTTTTCATAACCAAAACCGTCAAAGCGTTTTTTGCTCTCGGTAATGGCAATAAAAAAATCCTCCCCTTTGTTGGTGGATTTTACATCGATGAAGTAAGTTCTTTTCCCGGCTTTTACCCGCTTCGAGAATACCTCCTCTCTGTTTTGTCTTGGAGTTGAATCTTCCATAGTTCGATATATTACAATTGTTTAATGCTGTAAAAATAAGTTATTTTATAATTACGACCAAATGTCCCCGATTTTTTAGGGAGCATTAAATCTGAAATTGCACGTAATCAAATTCAAAATTTCATAATAGGATTCCGTAACTTTGCCGCTCATAATTAATACAACAATGACAAAAGAAGTTTATATCGTTTCAGTAGCCCGTACACCCATAGGCAGTTTCAGTGGTGCACTGGCGTCCGTACCTGCCACCAGGCTTGGTGCGGCAGTGATCAAGGCAGCCGTTGAAAGGGCCGGAATAAAGCCTGAGCAGGTGAATGAGGTCTTCATGGGCAATGTGCTTTCCGCTAATATCGGGCAGGCTCCTGCAAGACAGGCTTCACTTTTTGCCGGACTTAGCAATACTACACCTTGTACAACGGTTAATAAAGTTTGTGCTTCCGGTACAAAAGCCATTATGTGGGGAACCCAGAGCATCATGCTTGGCGATAATGATATTGTTGTTGCCGGTGGTATGGAAAATATGAGCGCAGTACCTTATTACCTGGGCAAGGCACGTGAAGGTTACAAACTCGGACACCAGGAAGTAACGGATGGAGTTATCAAGGATGGATTGTGGGATGTCTATAATGATTACCATATGGGGAATGCCGCTGAAAAATGCGCCTGCGATTATGACATTACCCGCGAACAACAGGATGCTTTCGCCATTGAATCCTACACTCGTTCTGCAAAAGCGTATGCTGAAGGAGCTTTCAAAAGCGAATTAATTCCGATTGAGATCCAGGATAGGAAAGGTACCATCACTATCACGGAAGATGAAGATTATAAAAAAGTAGATTTTAATAAAGTGCCTACCCTGCGCCCTGTTTTCAAAAAGGATGGGACGGTTACGGCTGCAAATGCTTCCAACCTGAATGACGGCGCATCCGCAGTAGTATTGATGAGCAAAGAAAAAGCCGAGGAACTTGGCATTAAGCCACTGGCACGTATCCTTGCATATGCTGATAACGAACAGGCACCTGAAGATTTCACAACTGCTCCGGTAGGCGCATTGCAAAAAGCGATCAAGAAAGCAGGATTGACCAAGGACCAAATTGACTATTTCGAAATCAACGAAGCATTTTCAGTGGTATCCCTGGCCAATAATAAACTGTTGGATCTGGATCCTGCGAAAGTGAATGTATACGGTGGTGCAGTAAGCCTCGGACATCCGCTTGGATCCAGCGGTTCACGTATTGTAGTTACCCTGACATCTGTATTGAAGCAAAAAGGCGGAAGATATGGTGCAGTGGGTATTTGCAATGGCGGCGGTGGAGCATCTGCCATCGTTATTGAAAACCTTGCATAAAATATAGAAACTAAATACGAATTAGTAAAGGCTGCCTATTCGGTGGCCTTTTTTATTTGACCTGATCTGCGCAATGTGATTCATGAAGCCATTCAATTGCCACGCCTTTTAAGCGTTATCCACGTCCTAAAGGACGTGGCAATTCATATTTTTCAAAAAAAAAATATTTACTCCTACTATTTGAACTCATAGGCAATTCCTATGGAAAAATGAAAAAGCTTAACTGATTCATTGAACGTAAAATTAAGTAAGGGGGAATTAGAATTTCTTGAAGGATTATTGTAAACGTCATTCTCATAAGCAGAAACCTGGAATGTTTGACTGCATAGAATTAATTCAG
>CAILMK010000603.1 GCA_903835275.1 uncultured bacterium
ACCTTTGGTGGATATTTTAACAACCAGTTTTTCATTTTGCAGAACAATGTCAGTATCATGGCCTTTGGTATAAGGACGCCACAAAGCGGGTACGTTAGATTCCGCTTTTGCTGTGTCGGACTTAGCCACAGAGGTATCTGAAGTTGCGGCAGAAGCTGTATTTCTGTGACTACTATCAGATATAGAGGTCTTTGCCTTGTCCGTTTCAGCAGGTTTTGGCGACCTGAAAAAATAAGAACCACCTAACAATATCAGTACGATAAGGATGGCCCCAATAATCGAATTTTTATCCATTAATTTAAAAATAGAGGTGCAAAGGTAGCAATTAGTCCACTGCCAAGAGCCCTGTTTGTACAGAATTTATGATTTGGGTACATTGGCAGTTTTAAGACGGGTGAAGGAGGGATATATTGTTGAATTACGACAATTATTGGCGCAAATGACCACTTATTCTCGCGCAAATACCTCACCCCGCTTCGCGCGCCCTCTCCTTTAAGAGAGGGCTGAACTCGTTTCAAATGAGGTGTGTATCGAACGTTTGCCAATTGCGAATTTTTTGAGTTCACTTCAATATTTATTATTCAATATTCAGTATTCATCGTCTTATCTTTGCACCGTGGCAATCATAGGCAAAAACATTCAGGAAGCAGGCACTTTTCTTAAAGAGGGAAAGCTGGTAGCCATTCCTACGGAAACTGTTTATGGACTTGCCGCCAATGCCCTTGATGAAGATGCTGTTTTGAGTATTTTCGAGGTTAAAAAACGTCCTCACTTTGATCCGCTGATCGTGCATATCGCCAACATGGCTGATATAAAGGATTATATCATTGATTTCCCCGAGATTGCTTTAAAACTGGCGGAAAAATTCTGGCCCGGTTCGCTGACTCTATTGCTGCCGAAATCCAGACTTATTCCTGATCTTGTTACCGCCGGAAGCAAATTTGTTGGTATTCGCATTCCAAACCATTCGCTGACGCTGGAATTATTGAATTCATTGCAATTTCCTCTGGCAGCACCAAGCGCCAATCCTTTTGGATATATCAGTCCCACTAATCCTCAGCATGTTGCAGACCAGCTTGGTGATTCCATTGAATATATCCTTGATGGAGGGGAATGCAGCGTAGGAATTGAATCTACAATCATTGGATTTGAAGAGGATCTTCCGGTAGTTATGCGCCTGGGCGGAATATCCATTGATGAAATTGAGAAAGTGGCAGGTCCGGTTAAACTACAACTTAATCAAAGCTCCGATCCAATTGCTCCTGGTCAGTTAAAAAGTCATTATTCTCCAAAAAAAGACTTTTTTGCCGGGGACCTTGAAATTCTTCTGGCAGAAAAATCAGTTTCCAACGCCGGTGTAATATCCTTTTCCAAGAAATATGAAGCGGAAAACATTTCTCAAAACTGGATATTAAGCCCTTCCGAAGATATTCATGAAGCGGCAAGAAATTTATTCCGCATTATGCGTGAAGCGGATGAATCAGAAGTAGGTATTATATGCGCTGAATATGTCCCCGAAGAAGGCCTTGGACTGGCTATTAATGACAGGATAAGGCGAGCAGCGGCTAATATCGACTGATGACTCCTGCCTTCAAATGAATTTACTCGGTTTTTGGGGAAACAATATGATTTCATTAACTTTGCTTTAACTAAGACAAAAATGATGAAAAAGTTACTTCTGCAATCCGCTCTTTTTAGTTTCCTGTTTATAACAGGAATATCAGCATTACAGGCCCAGTCCTTCAAGGTAATTGCGCCAAAATTGTTTGTGTTTAATAAAGTATATAAAGATACTACCCAAGGGCATAATTTTCAATATATAAATATTTCAGGGGCTGATCTCAAATTGGACTGGTACCAGTTTTTCCGTCCAGCCGATGTAAGTAGCTGGAACTACCAGATGTGTGATAATGCCGCATGTTATGCAGGTAGTGCGATGCCAACACCGGGCAATTCCAGAACTACTGCCGCCACCCCCAAAACAGATACTTCAGCATTCCTGGGTGACTGGACACCTACTGCCAATACTAGTGCGAATGACACATTCAAATATCTGATATTTGAACATGGCAATTTCACCAACAGGGATACTCTTATTGTGGTATTCAGTCCTGTAACAACGGGTATCGAAAAAATGAATTATGGCACCATCCAATTGGAAACAAGTCCTAATCCTGTAACAAATACACTTCGCATTACCTCTAAAAATCTTCGCGCAGGAACTGTGGAAATTTACAATCTTGCAGGACAAAAACTACAGGCAATAACTGTAGGTGAATCACAATACACAACTCTAAATACTGAAACTTTGAATCCGGGAATGTACATCTTACGTTATACCGACAAAAACGGTGATTTCGGATTGAGGAAGTTTATCAAGGAATAATCGAAAACATGATACTTGAAAAAGCGTCCCGTTTAAAAGCAGGACGCTTTTTTTTATTCGATTGGAATGAGAAGAATTACAATATTATGATTTTAAGTACATCATCTTTAATGCTTCCCAAAGCTGGGTCTTGAGTTTTTGCGAACCTGCCACGTCAGAGAGACGGTCAGTGATAAAAATCTCTTTCCCCTTTTCCCTGGTAAGGGTATAAAGCGGAATATCCACGGGAAGAAGTCCCATGGGGGTATCAAATGCAATGATCTTTTTAGCTGGAAGGTCCAGAAGGTCTTCCTTTTTTAATTCCTTTTCAGAACCGATGTTCAACAGCGCTATTTTTTCAATATCAAGGTTAACCGCCTTTAATATTTTTCCCAGGAATTCAATATCATTATCCCGTACCACGCTGACAAGCGGATAGTTGACCAGAATCAAAGTGTCAGAGTTTTTGTCGCCTTTAATCTTTAAACCTTCTTTTACAGGGGCTTCTATCGTTTCTTGCGCTTTTGCACCATAGGAAACCGGGGCTTCCTCTACAAGATAAACACCCTCGTTAAAAAATTCCGTGAAGAATTCCGTGCTTAGCCCTTCATGATTTTCTTCAGTTTCCATGTTAATAAATTATGGTAATTTTGCGATTGTCGAAACTACTCTTATGACATACGAAATTAAGATTCAAAAATCAAAAACCTCCAGGATAACTGAAATAGATTTTAGCAGCATTCCATTCGGCAAGATTTTTACTGACCATATGCTGGTTTGTGATTATCGCGATGGAGCCTGGCAAAGCGCAGAGATCATGCCTTTTCAAAATCTCTCTTTTAGCCCTGCTACTGCGGCATTTCACTATGGCCAGGAAATTTTTGAAGGGATGAAAGCCTACAAGGATCCGCAGGGAAGAGCAGGAATCTTTCGTCCGGATATGAATCAAATACGGATGAATATTTCAGCGCACCGCATGTGCATGCCAGATGTGCCTGAAGCTTTATTCATGGATGGATTGAAGGAATTGATCAAAATAG
>CAILMK010000604.1 GCA_903835275.1 uncultured bacterium
ATTCACAAATTGGAGGTGAATTAAGCCTACAGTTTGAAAGTGATAAAACCAATAAGGAAAATGAAAAAGATAAGTATATTTATTTGTTTGCTAATAGGTTTGCATTCGGCATTTGCCGCCGGGCTAAGTGGCAAATTTACGATTGACAAGAGCGGCTCCGGCTCCAAAAATTATTCATCTTTTGCTTCAGCTGTACAAGCCTTGAAAGATAGTGGAGTTTCAGGTCCGGTTATATTTAATGTGGCTGACGGAAGATACGAAGAAAAAATTACTGTTAAGACAATAAAAGGTTCTTCCGATTCCAATACTATTACTTTCCAATCGGCAAGTAAGGATAGTTCAAAAGTAATTCTCAGAAATAATAAAGTTGGTACCAGTGCAGCACCGGGATATGTACTCCTTTTGGATAGCGTGGCGCACATTATTTTTAACCAAATCACCTTTCAGAATTATTCAAGTTTAGGTGCAACTTCTGCATATGATAATGTTCTTGTGATGGATAATCTTGCCGATAGCAATACATTCACAAATTGTCGCTTTTTCGGACCATTAGATATCAATTCTGCTGTGTCAAGTAGCTCTTCTGTGATCTATTCAGGCATGTCTTCTTATAATTATACTAAGAATGCAAGAAATACTTTCAGGAATAATTTGATCTCCGGAAATTACTACGGTATTTATTGGTATGGATATCCAGGTTCTGCTATTGAAAAAGGAAATGTTTTTGATCATAACATAATAGATAGTGTGGGTGCTTATGGGATCTATACATTTTATCAGGATAGTATTACTATGACCGGCAATACAATACTGTTGAGAAACGGTGGCCAGGGGATTTATTTTTTGAATTTGAGCATAAGATCCACAAGTGCTTCTTTGATCGCGAATAATTTTATTTCGGTTGGTCCCAATATAAACGCCCCAAATTATGGAATCAATTGCCAATTGGTAGATTCTGCTTCGGTAGTTTATAATAACGTAAATATTTATGGTGCAGGTTTAGGTGGCAGTTATGCGTTTTTAGATTATGACTTCTATAGTACAAGTTTCATTACATTACAAAACAATAATTTCATTAACTGGAATTCAGGTGCGGTTGATTACGCCATTTATGCTTCTTTTTTTTCCAGTGAAGATTATAACAATATTGTAAGCGGCGGGAAATATCCGGTATATTTTAACAACTCAAATTATTCCAGTTTGAGTGCATGGAAGGCATCCTCCTATGGCGGGTTAAATGATGTTTCAGTCAATCCACTGTATTCCACAAATTTTGATCTTCATGTGCATAATCCTATACTGAATGCAAGTGCATCGCCTTTGCCGTATGATACCGTGGATATTGAATTTCAAAGAAGGGATCCTGTAACTCCTGATATTGGTGCTGATGAGTTTTCACCGCCTGCTATCAGCGCATCGGTTGCCGCGATAACAAATCCTACACTTGGATTTTGCTCAGGTAGTAATGACGTTTTTGTGACCATATTCAATAACGGAGTCAATAACATTACCTCCGCAAATATTGTATGGTATGTCAATGATACTTTACAAACTTCGTTCTCCTGGACGGGTTCCCTTGCTTCCGGTTCCGGTGCTTCAATAAAAGTTGGTAGTTATAATTTTTCTTCACCAATTAATTATTATAAGATCAAGGCCTATGTTGATTCGGCAAATGGTGTGTCTGTCGCGAAATCAGTATTCAATAATGATTCCGTTTCGGTAAGGGCAGGAATATCGTCCGGAACCTATACTATTGATAAATCAGGTAGCGGACTGACTAATTTCACATCTTTCCGCGCAGCAGCAAAAATGCTGAATGAAAAAGGGATATGCGGGGCAGTTATTTTTAATGTAGCAGATGGAACCTACAATGAATCTGTTGTGCTGGATGCCATCCCTAATACATCTGCCACCAATACGATTACATTCCAATCCAAATCATTGGACAGCACAAAAGTTATTCTGGATACAACCTGGGGGAACAAGGACTTTACGCAACCTGGTTACACAGTTAAAATTAACAGATGCTCGTATATCAATTTTCGATTGATGAAGTTTAAAAACGTAGTCCCGGGCAATTCTTACGCTCATGTGATCTTGATTACCGGCGGATGTAATTATCTCAATATAATGAACAATATTATTACATCCAATAATGACTACTCATCAGCTCTTAACTATGGCTCCTGTATATACAGCGATGTTACATATTCGGATAATTATAATAATATTCAACATAATCATATTAGCGGCGCTTATTATACTGTAAATGCCAGGGGATGCAATATAGCTCCTGAAAGAGGCAATACGATCCTGGATAATCTTATTGATGGATCTCAACAATATGGAATTTATGTATCCTATGAAGATAGTTGTACGATTTCCGGTAATAAGATATTTGAGGATAATTCATTATGCGCAGCCGGTATTTATGGCACATGTGAATCTGCCCTTTTGCCCGGTTTCCCGGGTTATGTATTTACGGATACGTTGGTTATATCCAACAATTTTGTGACCCTGACAAATTCGGGCGCTGATGGTATATTTGTTTTTGCAAACCTGTTAAATGTTTATTTCAATAGTGTTATTGTTAAAGGCATCGATAATTATCCTGCACGAATTAATGAAATTCCTTTACCTTACAGTGGTACATTATATCATACAAATCTTTATAACAATATTTTTGTAAACTCCTCAGCAGGGGCTGTATTATCAACTGTTCCCGCCGCCATTATCGGTTCGGATTATAACGATTATTATACAAGCGGTAAAACAGTTTTCAGCCACTTTGGTGTAAGTACCTATACAAATTTGAGTGACTGGACGCTTGCTACAGGACTGGATTCAAATAGCGTCACAGGAAATCCTTCATTTAAATCCAGCTCCACCGGAGATCTGCATCTTACCAAGTCCTCAACACCGGTTATTCACAGGGGAATATATATATCGGCAATAGATAAAGATATTGATGGAGATAAAAGAACCCCGGTCCCATGTATGGGAGCTGATGAAACGCCGCTTCAAAAAAATGATGCAGGAATAGCTTCCATAGATAGTCCCGCAACAGGTTTTTGTGGAGGCGGTATAAAATACATCTGGGTAAGTCTCCGAAACTATGGTACTGATACCTTGAAAAGTGCAAACATTAACTGGTCTGTTGATGGCGTAACAAGACATAAAATAAAATGGACCGGTAGCCTGAATACCGGGGTGAGAACACTTGTAAAGCTGGATACTTTACGTTTGTATCCGGCAAATCCTCATTGTTTAGAGCCTGGATCGATAGCCCGAATGTCGCTAATGATGATTATTATTTTAATGATACCTGTAGCAGGAAAATAGGCGCTTCTTTAACGGGGACATATACCGTAGGTGGAGCAAGCGCTGATTTTTCAACTTTCAGTGCTGCTGCAGATGCTCTGAGAAATGTTGGAGTTTGTGGTCCTGTTACTTTTAATGTCCGTGATGGAATTTATAAGGAACAGATAATTATTCATTCTGTTCTGGGTTCTTCTTTATCTAATCCAATAACTTTTCAGTCCCAGTCATTGGATAGCACCAAGGTTACTTTAGAGACTTCCAGCGTCGGTGGTCAGGATATAGCTCACGGATATGTTTTGTGCCTGGATGGCAGCAGCTATATTACATTTCGAAAGCTGACCATTAAAAACACTTGGTCAGGAGCCTATAGTTATGCTGATGCAGTCCTTGTTGAAAATGGAGCCGTAAATTGCACTTTTGAGAATAATATTCTTATTGCTCCGGCATCTAATAACACCGGTTATGCTTTTGATGCCGATTATTATTCCGCGGAAAATAATATTATTATTAGAAATAGTATCATCAAAGGAGGTATTTATGGAATTTCATTTCGCAATGATTTATATTTCCTAGGGAAAGGTTACCAAACAGGAAATGTGGCAGAAAATAATGTGGTTACAGGTTCAGTTTACCAGGGTATTTATTTTATGGGCCAGACCAATTTGAGGATTGTAAATAATAAGGTAAATATAAAGGATGCAAAAATAGGCATCTACTCATCATGGAATGATAATGGTATCGTTGTCAATAATTTTGTAAGTATGCAAGGTACTACCGGTGTTGCCTTGAGGGAAGATAATACAATATCCGTTGATTTTTATTATAATACTATCATCAATAATTCTAGCAAGGATGAGGCAGCCTGGTTCTTTTATCCGCCTTCAGGTTGTACCCAGTATTTTGAAAATAATATTGTTGTAAATATGGGTAAAGCCGGAGCCTTAATTATGGAAAAAGGCTCATTTATAACCTCTGACTACAATGATATTTATTCTGCGGGTTCACAGTTGGCTACCTGGTCGCAATCAAACACACTTTATGCTTGCAAAACCCTGGCAGATTATCAAAAAACATCAGGCGGGTATGATTTAAACAGTGTGAATGCAGACCCAAATGTAGTATCTGTTTCTACCGGAGATTTGCACTTAAGTTCTTCTTCAACAGCAGTACTTAAAAAAGGAACACCGGTGTATGGTGTTACGGATGATATTGATGGTGATTATCGTCCGGCAGCTCCTGATATCGGAGCCGATCAATTTTCCCTGGATAGCAATGATATCGGGGTAACAGCCATAGTAAGTCCTCTGGATTATTCCTGTGGAAGCAAATCAACTTCAATTGGGCTTGTAATAAAAAATTACGGATATTATCCTGCAGTTAATTTTAAAGTCGGAGTAAAGATAAGTGGTAATTATTCAGACTCTGTAACTTATTTATTCAAGGATACATTGCACGGTAAATCAAGTAAGACCAGGGTGCATGATACTCTCATTTATTTAAACTTCAGTCCTGCATTGAACACCTCAAAAGGAGGATACCTTGGTATCACTGCCTATACATCTTTTAGCGTTGATTCTAACTTTTCGAATGATACATTTTTCGTAGATGATTTTATTTACGCTTCTCCGCATGCAGCCTTTACCGTTAAAAACATTTGCATTGGTGATTCCACCAAATTCAAGGATATTTCCAAAAGTGCAAGAGTATCAATTAGTAATTATTTGTGGCATTTTGGTAATGGTGATTCCGCTAAAAACAGTAAAACTCCAATTGAATTATTCAAATTATCAGGTACTTATAATGTTCATGAAATTATAACCGATGTAAATGGTTGTACAGATACTGCGACTCAGGTAATAAAAATTGATTCCGTAGATGCACGTTTTAAATATTCAAGCTCAGGCGGCGGCAATATAAATTTCGCAGGCAGTGATTCAATTTCAGGGAAAACATATACATGGGATTTCGGTGACAAATCTACTTCTGGTACCGGGGCAAAAATCACTTATGGATTTGCTTCAAATGGCACCTATAATGTTACTTTAACGAAACAAAATACATCAGGGTGCATAGCCTCATGGAGTGATTCCGTTTCAGTGCTTACAACAGGAATTGAGGCTCAAGGTGATTTATTTGAAGTATCCGTCTATCCAAATCCATTTAAATTTTCAACAAATATTGCGTATTCACTCCCTGCTTCAGGGAATGTAAAGATCGAACTTTTTGATATGCTTGGAAAACAGGTGAAATTGCTCACAGATGAAAAGCAGATTGCAGGAGAACATCTCTTGCAATTTAAAGCAGATGAAATTTATATCGGTTTGTATATTTTGAAAATGACGATAGGAGAGAATGTGGTAACACAGAAGATTGTGATACTTAAATAAAAGTAATTCCCTCTGTTTTGCAGAGTGAAGGTGGTGATATTTATTTTGGCAAACGGAAAGGCGGGCATTGCTCGCCTTTTTTCTTTTGTCAATCGATTGCTTTTCTTAGTGGCAATTATAATTAAATGTGGTTACCTGGTTACTTGACTTGGCTTCACTTGGGAATCCATTTGGGAAATAGGTGTATTCTGTTGAAGTAGAATCCTGAATAAATCCATTCCTATTATAGTATATTAATTTTTTAAGATTATTTGGCCCCCAGGTGTAAAAGACATCCCGAGGGGGAACAATAATATTGCTGATTTTGCTTAAGTAATTTACCTTGTCGTCATATTCGCAAATATAGTTTCCTATATATGTGCCCATATAGTTGTATTGGTAATAACTTTTGACATTGCCGTTTTGATCATAGTTCAAAATATTATACGAAGTCATCTGGTTAGATACATTGAAATGTGTAAAGGAA
>CAILMK010000605.1 GCA_903835275.1 uncultured bacterium
AACCGCCCGATAGCAAGCAGCAGCCCATCCGGGAATACAAAAACTGCTTCCTCAACCAAAAGCCATATTGGCGAAAAGGAAACCAATATGGTTACAGCAACTGCTACACGCACAACAGCGTCAGCTACCCCGAAAGCGAAAAAGGCAGGCAGTTCTACTGTTTTCAAGAGAAGCACAATGAATAATAACCTGACTTCCTCTAAGAAGAATTCAAAGGACGAAGCAGAAGAAGAAGACATGGAAGAAGGCAACGAAATTTAAAACTTCCAAAAAACTTATCAACGCACATATTACCGAATTGCAAACTAAAGTGGAGTGAATGGATCTTATTAAAGCTCCACTTTAGTTTCATTTCATCAAACAAACAAAACAATGGAACAGGAATTTCAAACACCTAATGAGTCATTCGCCGATCAAATACTGGAAGGTATTATCGATACCATTATTGATGAGGAAATTTTTCGTATGAAACATTTCCTTTATGAGATTGAGGATTAAATGAACCGGAACTATTAGCTGCCCTAACTAATAACCCTAAACAGTAATAATCTTAAAACGTACCCTTATGCAATTCAACAAAACACCCGGCTTTAAGGAGGATACAAATTCTTCTGCAAATGATGCATCTGTCAAAGAAAACGCTTCTGAATCCACAATGGAAACTTCCGAAAATCCTGATGGCTTTGATGAAGAATTAAGCCTTGAATTTAAGATGTTAAATCATAGTTTATACGACCAGATTTAGGGATTGATTTTTTAAGGACGAGACCAAGGCTCGCCCCTACTTATTCCTTACTACTTACTACTTCGTTTCTTACAAATTATCCACGATGTAATTCGTGATCCTGTTATACAAATGAAGGCGCGTCAATCCGCCACTAATGCCGTGACTTTTATTCGGATAAAATTCTGAATCATATTTTTTATTCTGGCGGATCATTTCGTTCAGCAACATATAGGAATTCTGCGGATGCACATTATCATCAAAAGTACCATGTACCAAAAGGAATTTTCCTTTTAATTTATCAACGTAAGTCATTACTGAACCCTTGTCGTAATTCACTTTGTTTTCAATGGGACGCTGCATATAGCGTTCGGTATAAATATTATCATAATACCTCCAGTCGGTCACCGGGGCAACTGCTACTGCAAGCTTAAAGGCATCCGCGCCTTTTGTAATACACATCGCTGACATGTAGCCACCAAAACTCCACCCGTAAATTCCAATTCTTGCACCATCCACATAAGGCTGTTTTGCCAGCCAGTATGCCGCAGCAATCTGGTCATCACTTTCAATTTGTCCCAGCTTTTTGTACGTGATCTTTTTGAATGCCTCACCCCTGCCACCTGTACCACGGTTATCTATTACGACTACAATAATACCTTTGCTTGCAAGGTAACGGTACCACATTTCCAAACCGCCCCAGGAATTGATTACCTGCTGACTTCCCGGCCCGCCATAAATACTGACCATTACAGGATACTTTTTATCCTTGCTGAAATCCTGTGGTTTGAACATTACCGCATTCAAATAAAGTGAATCTGAAAGTGGGATTTTCATGTATTCCCTAGGGGTGAAATTAAATGCTTCAAATTTTCTTTTCAATGCAGCGTTATCTTCCAACGTGCGGATCCTGCTTCCGCCGATGCTGTAAATATGCACATTCAATGGTGTATTATACGTTGTATTACTCATCACAAAATACCCATATCCTGCGCTGAATACAGCACTGTTTTGCCCTTGCTGGTCTTTCAGTAATAATTTAGGGCTTCCACCTTTTATCTTTACACTATATAAAAATTTCACCAGCGGATTTGGATTGGACGATGTATAATATACCGTTCCTGTTTTTTCATCAATTCCGTTAATGGATGTAACATCAAAATTATCGGGAGTAAGCTTTCTGATCAGCCTGCCGAACATATCATAGTGATATATCTGTGACCATCCTTCTTTTTCGGAAGTCATTATAAAGGTATTATCAGGAAGAAAAAATAAGTTATCCGTAATGTCTATATAAGTATTGTTGTGTTCCTTATAAAGTGTTGTTATTGTTGGTTCGTTGGGGTTTTTCTTATCCATTGATGGTGCATATACTCCCATAGGCCATCTTACCAATAATAATTCAAGGTCATTCTGCATTCTGTTCATGCGCTGTACCGAAAGTACATTATTTTCCTGCGTCCATTTTATACGCGGAATATACTGGTCGTTTTCTTCGTGCAAATTCAATTTCTCCGACATGTTATTTGAGAGATGATACACCCAGATACTTACCACGGAATTATCCTCACCTGATTTTGGATATTTATATTTGTATTGTGTAAAATAAGTGCTGTCATAACGCGGCAATTCCACTTCCTTTACCTTACTTTCATCAAATTTATAAAAGGCAATTTTATCCCCAAGCGGTGACCAGGTGAAAGCCTGAACCACTACCATTTCTTCCTCATACACCCAATCGGATTTACCATTGATCACATGATTGATCTCCCCATCTTTCGTTACCTGAGTAACAGCATCATTATTCAGGCTTTGAATGTACAGGTTATTCATGTACACAAAAGCAACATTCTGTTCATCCGGGGAAAGCGAGGCATAAAAAACCTTCTTACCCTCAAATATCTTGTGCAGTTTATTCTCAGATTTATCCAGTACGTAATATTCAGACTCGCTGGAATGGCGATAGATATGATTGGCATTTGTACCCAGCAAAAACATATTGCAGCTCGGACTGATCTTATATTCCTCCAGTGCAAAACCAACGGGCAGGCCATACGTACCTACGCAACGAAGAATAGTATCCGCCTTGTCATTTTTAAAGGCATGCCTAATTCACTCAAAATGACCTTACCTAACTCCTCTTGCTGATCCTTTAATACCTGTGCAATCTTTTTCAGTAAATCAATACGCGTTTTAATAGAAGATTGCGACCAACTTTTAAATGCTTGATGTGCCGCCTCTACAGCTGTCAAGATATCCTCAGGAGAAGACGACTGAATTGAGGTAATCACCTCTTCGGTAAATGGATTAATCACATCGATATGTTCGTTACCCGTACTAGATAACCACTGTCCGTTAGCATAAAATTGAGTATGTTGTTGCATAATGCGATCCTTTAATTAATAATGATTATTCTGCTTTAATGCCATTCGTTCGAATCAGCTCAGACCATTTAATCATTTCTCTCTGAACTTGATCACGCAATTTTTCAGGTGATCCACCAACAACATCGGCACCTAAATCTGCGTAGCGTTTTTTAACTTCTGGCATCTCTAATATTCGATTTACCTCTTGATTTAGTTTTAAGATGATTTCTTTAGGTGTTTTGGCAGGAACATATAAAGCAAACCATCCGGTCG
>CAILMK010000606.1 GCA_903835275.1 uncultured bacterium
ACAAGCATGTACTGAATGAATTTGAACGTTCTGAAACTATCCGAAGGGATTTTGGCTTGTTCAGGAATAAATCCATCACCGAGGATGAGTTATCAAAAAGTATGTATTCAAAGTCCCTGGAAAGCGAAGCTGATGTACAGGGATTGGGGATTTATTTAAAGAGCCGGTATAAGATCAGCGAATTGAAAGGGGTTTTTGATGAATTACAATATGCAGCCCAGCCTTACGGAAATACAACTTTTAACAAATCCTTCCTCGAATCGAATAATTACAAAATGCCCGGCTCCTACCAGCTAAAGGAAACAAGGCAGGTACACGCTGAAGATAGCAAAGAAAAATATGATACCCATCCACAGATAAAAATGAGGAGGGATACTATCTTGAAACTCATAAAAGGAATGAAGGACAATGGAAGGCAAGAGTATCTGGTGGGCAAGACAGAGTTTGAAAACATCCGCGAAATGAGCCGTTTTGAACTCAACGGAATCTATCTTGAAAACAGGATGTATGAGGCGACCATTTACAATTCATTTTTATTATCCAAGGCGCATCCCAACAATAAATATTTGGAGAAATGTATTACAAAGGCACTGTACGGACTTAATAAATACGCCTCTTCAGGGCGATTCGGCGAAATACACAGTGATTATCCTGAAATCCAGGGGAAACAGCAGGAAGTCTATTATTTTTTCAGAATCATGGACCCCAAGGAAATTGCCATCCTCGCCTCTAATTATTCGTGGCGCATGAAGAAAAAATATCCTGATGATGAAGAAATCAGTGCCATTACCGAAGATAATTTCAAGATCTTAGTGGATCACTATTTCAGCTCCCGCACATTTTTTTCAGCATTCCCTGATAGTGTCGTTGAAAAAGACACCTTACCCAGGCGCATTGATTTTAAATCTACTTCCATCACACCGGAATTAAAATTTATCAAGGGTAAGTTAACATTGCGAGGCCATCATAAGATCTTCATAGATACTTCGGCATTTTCATTGATTGATGTCGATAAACCCCTGCCACAATACTGCAAATTCGCATTTGTTGATTACATGAAGGATGAAGATTTTAAAACGTATTTTGACACCATAGCAAAGGGTAAAAAAGAACGGGCAGATATTCGGAAGGAAACTGTCAAAAATAATTCCTCCGTTAAATCAGGTGACTGGATGGAAGATTACATGAAAAATCATCCAAACCCTGAAATACACGGTATAACCAAAATGGTTTTTGTAAATCCATTTTATTACAAAGTGGATTCGCGCAAGGATATGCCCATACGATCCCGCGCATCTGAAGAAGCCGAAAAAGAATTCAGTAATAGTATAGGGAAACTTGCCACTCTTTCCGGATTGAATTATGCAATCATCGATAAAAAAAACCTCGGGGAAGATAGTGCTTCTGACTTCAATGATATTGCAGATCTCAGCACTTGGGTGGAGGAGTTTTATGACCATGGGAATGCAATTGATTTCGTTAATTACAAAAGCGAAAAATTCAAGGCAATCATCAAGAAATACAATACGCCTTACTTCTGCTGGACAGGAATTGCAGCGGTACGAACGGAAAATCTCGGTGCATTTAAACTCATCGCCTCCTGTTTTTTCCCACCCTTGTTACCACTTGCCATTTATAAAACCTTTGAGCCAAAATATACAACTGTCCAATATTACATCGTAATGAACCTTGCCACCGGGAAAATGGAATACCTGAAAGTAAAGGAATATAAAATTAATGACCGTCCGGATGTAATAAAGTCCTGTCTCTATGATTTTTTTAAACAATTAAAGCCCACTGCCTCCGGGAATGAAACCACTTCAAATCAATAAATTTCTTTTGTTATTGTTGGTGGTATTTACAACCATTAATGTACATGGGCAAGTAAACGGGTACCTCGGGAAAAGGCTTA
>CAILMK010000607.1 GCA_903835275.1 uncultured bacterium
AAACTATTCTAATATTGGCAATATCTATAAAGCACAAGGGAAGTCAGGAAAAGCGCTGGACAATTACCTGAAATCTCTGGAAATAAATCAGGCAATTCATAACAAAAGTCAGGAGTCAGTTAACTATACCAATATTGTAGATATTTATATAGACCAGAGCAATTACCCCAAAGCACTTGAATACACATTAAAAGGTGTGAAACTGGATGAAGAACTGGGCGATAAAAATGCCCTGGCTGGAGGATATCTATCCATTGGTCTTATTTATTTGCATCAAAGTGAACATGCCAGTTCACTGGAATATATTAATAAAGCCCTTGGCATAATCAGCAAAACAGAAAACAGTAATTTATATGCCAACGCACAGCTTATTGTTGCCGATAATTATATAGACATCATTAAAGACAGTGATATTGTCAATATCAATAATCTTTTCAATGGAAGTAAAAGCAATGCTATCAGCTCTGCAAAATTGTATATAGATAGTGCAATATCCATATTCAAAAATACGGGAGATCTGAAAAATACGATGCGGGCATATAACAGTCTGCGCGACCTTCAGATCCTGCAAACCGATTATAAGGGAGCCATGCAATCCTATAAGATGATGACCTCCCTGCATGATTCAGTATTCAGCATGGAAAAAGACAAGAAGCTTACACTAACTGCGTTGAATTACGAATTTGCAAAAAAAGAAGATTCACTCAAGGCAATAAGTGAGAAAAAACAACTTATACTGCAAAGGGAAATAGAGCTTAAATCCCTGCGATATGAATTTGAGAAAAAAGAGGCTGCTGCAATAACGGAAAAAGAAAAGCAAAAACTAAAATTTGAAGAGCGCTTTAAAGAGCAGCAGATCAAAAATGAATTTGACAGGAAAACAGCCATGGCGGCGGCCCAGCAAAAAGAAAAAGAAATAGAACGTGAAAAGAGAGAAGAGGTAGCCAGGGTAGAACAGGAAAAAAAGGATACTCAGGAACGCAATATCCGGAATTCAATTTTGATCGGACTTTGCGGAGCATTGATCTTTCTTGTAATAGTACTCCGCCAGAGAAACAGGGTAAAGAAAGAAAAAGCCAATGTAGAAAAAGAAAAGGCTAACGTAGAAAAGGAAAAGGAACGCAGTGAGGAGCTCCTTTTAAATATCCTGCCGGAAGAAGTAGCTCACGAACTAAAGGAAAAAGGTTTTGCAGAGGCAAAACTTATGAATGAAGTGACGGTACTCTTTACCGATTTCAAGGGCTTTACTGAAATTTCGCAGAAGCTGGCTCCGCATGAACTTGTAGCCATGATCAATAAATGTTTTTCACAATTTGATCATATCATGCACAAACATGGCATAGAAAAAATAAAAACTATCGGCGATGCATATATGGCAGCCGGAGGCTTGCCAACCGCCAATGAAACTCATGCGGCAGATATGGTAAAGGCTGCATTGGAGATCCAGGAATTTATGGCCCAACATAAAAAGGAAGGCGAAACTCTCGGCGAACTATACTTTGAGGTTCGAATTGGCATACATACGGGGCCTGTTGTAGCAGGAATCGTAGGGGTAAGGAAATTCCAGTATGATATCTGGGGCGATACTGTAAATACAGCTAGCCGCATGGAAAGCGGAGGAGAGACAGGAAAAGTAAATCTAAGTGGAGCTACTTTTGAAATTATAAAAGATCAATTTAATTGCATTTACCGCGGGAAGATTCAGGCTAAGGGTAAGGGCGAAGTTGACATGTATTTTGTAGAGCCTTTGGGCAATCAAAAGGAATCTTCATTTGTAAGTGATGAATTATTAAGCCAGCTGAATTAATGGTTTGGAAGCTCAAAGCTCGAAATTCTAATATCGAAATCCTAAAAGCTAAGGTTGCAATTTTAATAACTAATCCACGTTATTCATAATTCAATGCAATCACAATAATCCATATGTCATTAAAAAAGAAAATCCTCATTTCTATAGTAGGCATCTGCATTCTGTTTATAGGAACTCTTTTTTATTGGTGAATGATGAAAAGTTCATGATCGAATATGAACATTGCATCAAACTTCCGCCTTCAGCAAGCAATTTTCAAGAGGATTGTACATGGTGGATTCCAAGGTCTGTTAATTTTGACCAAACCAAAGAAGCTTCATTTCTTATTGATAGCCCTGAAATAAAGCAACTACTCAGCCAATTTTTTGTTCGCCCTGAAGAAAAAACTGCAAATTTTCAACGGTATTCAGCCGTTGATAATACTTTACATCAACTAATGGTTATTTGTTGCCGTAAGTTAATTGACAAAAAAGTTTTTGTAACTATAGTAATTGTTAATACTTGAGTCCCAACTTTCCAACTATATCACAATTTAACAATTTCGCAATAACCCAATTCATTAACTTTGCCTTATGAAATTTCAATTCAGAAGCATCCATTTACTGCTATTCATAGTAGCATTTCCATTTTTCTGTAATGCGCAAGTCAAGGCGACTACCGCTGCTGTGGCAGGAAAACCCAAGCTGGTTATAGGCATCGTTGTTGACCAGATGCGCTATGATTACCTGTTCAAATACTGGGATAAATATAGCGACAAGGGCTTCAAAAGGCTGGTGAATGAAGGGTTCCTTTGCAGGGAAGCGCACTATAATTACATGCCTACCTATACAGGGCCGGGTCATGCGTCCATTTTTACCGGGACCACACCATCAACCCATGGTATCATTGCCAATGAATGGTTTGATCGTGGTGAAAACGATCAGATCTACTGCGTGGGCGACCGCGCTTTTGAAAGCGTTGGCACCACGGGAAACGCCGGGAGAATGTCCCCGAATAACCTGCGCGCCACTACCATCGGCGATGAATTGCGTTTGTGGAGCAATTTCAAATCAAGAACCATCGGCATTTCCCTGAAAGACCGCGCGGCGATACTTCCTGCGGGGCGCGGGGCAAACGCTGCTTATTGGTTTGATGCCACTTCCGGAAATTTCATCACCAGTACTTATTATATGAACGCATTGCCTGACTGGGCAGTAAAATTCAACAATCAAAAACTGGCTGACCAGTATCTCTCCCATTCATGGACGACGCTCCTTCCCATTGCTAAATACACCGAAAGCAGCGTGGATAATATAAAATACGAAAGTGCATTCAAGACCGAAAAAGAGCCCGTATTCCCGCATGATCTGGTAGCCATCAGGCCCAATGATGCTGAACTCATCAGAAGGACGCCCTTTGGTAATAGCATCGTGAAGGATTTCGCGCTTGCCACTATAAAAGCCGAGAATCTGGGCAAAGGTGAATTTCCGGATTTCCTTTCTGTCAGCTTTTCCTCAACGGATTATGTAGGGCATCAGTTTGGTCCTTCATCCATAGAATTGGAGGATACCTACCTCCGCCTGGATAAAGACCTCGGCGAATTACTTTCTTTCCTGGATACTTATATTGGAAAAAATAATGTCCTGGTATTCCTCACTGCGGATCATGGGGGGGCATATAGCGCCAATCAACTGGATTCCGCGAAACTTGCCAACGGAGCCACGGATTTCACTGATATTCAAACAAAACTGGAATCGGCAATGCAAGAAAAATACGGAAAGAAGGACCTGCCCTGGGTTTCTTCCCTATCCAATTACCAGGTGTTCCTGAATCATAAACTGATCACTGATAATAATGTTTCCCTCGAGGAGGCTTGTACATTCACTGCCGGATTTATAGAAAAATTCAGGGGCATTTCCAGGTGCTATACCTCAACCCAGATACGCAGTACCTCATGGGAAGGTATCGCCGGAAATATCCAGCGCGGCTATAATCCAAAACGTTCGGGGGATGTAATGATTTTGAATGAACCGCTTTATGGTGAATTGCTTCGCAAAGGCGCCATGCACAGTACGCCATATACATACGATACACATGTGCCTGTTTTATTCTACGGAGGAATGGTGAAACATGATGAAACATCCAACTGGATTAATATAACAGATATAGCCCCAACCATCAGTTCTTTACTGAATATTGAGGCTCCTGATGGGTGTATCGGGAAGATCATTAGTGGAGTGAGGAAATAACTTAGTTATTAGGTTATTAGGTTATTGAGTTATTAAGGGAATTAAAAATTAAGGAGACCATCAATTGCCACGGCTTTTAAGCCGTGGATAAAGTTCTAAAAAATCCGGGCTTTAGCCCAATAAGAGGTGGGAATTGGGCTAAAGCCAAGGGGAAATTTTCAAATCATCATTTCCACGCCCTGAAGGGCATGGCAATTCAAAACCCAAATGCCCAATTAAATAATTTTCCCAATCCACCCAATAACTTAATAACTCAAACAATAAAGCTTCCGTATTTGCGTTATATCCCTTTACTTTGTGGGTACATTCAATGAAAAAATACTTAACTGCCATACTGCTGCTTATCTTCTCTACGCCTGCCTTTTCGCAGCTGGGGGGAACGGGTGTTTATAAATTCATGAATCTTCCGGTTTCGTCCCGCGTCGCCGGGGCTGGCGGAAACATGATCTCAGTAGTGGATGATGACGTCAGCCTTGCCGTTCAGAACCCTGCACTGCTGAATCCTTCCATGAATGATAAGTTCGCGGTAAGCTATATAAATTATCTGGCGGGGATAAATTTCGGCTCGGCAATTTTCGCGCATAATGTGGATAGTATCGGGATGTTTTCACTCGGTGTACAATACATCAATTACGGCGATTTTGTAAAGACGGATGAAACGGGAAATATACTCGGTTCCTTCCGCGCGGCAGAATATAATTTCTTCGCGGGATATTCGCGCCAGTGGAAAAACTTCACTTACGGCGGACAGTTAAAATTCATTTACTCCCAACTAGAGGCGTATAGGTCCACCGGGCTCGCAGCTGATATCGGCGGAGCGTATGTCAGCAAAGACAAAAGATTTACTGCAGGATTGGTTTTCAAAAACATGGGCGCACAGATCAAGCCGTACGCCGATGTACGCGAGCCATTGCCTTTTGAAATACAGGCGGGCATTGCATACAAACCAGAGCACATGCCATTCAGATTTACGGTCATAGGCCACGACCTGCAACAGGCAGATATCAGCTATATAAATACCAATCTTCCTGTTGAAAAGGACCTGAACGGAAATGTAATTCCAGTCAGGATCAGTATTGCTGATAAAGTAGCGCGCCACATGATCTTCGGCGTGGAATTAATCGCCGGAAAAGTATTGAGGATAGAAGCAGGATACAATTATCAAAAATATGTTGAGCTTTCCATTCCGGGACTTCGCTCTTCCGCAGGATTTTCATACGGGATGAACCTGAACCTTGGTAAATACTATTTCGCCTACGGAAAAACCTTCCTTAGCATCGCAGGCAATTCCGATACCTTTACCTTCGGACTGAATATCGGACAGATGTTCACCAAAAAAGTAACGGATCCGATCAAGGAAGAGGAAAAAACACAGCAGTTGTAGGTTATTGAGTTATTAGATAATTGAGTTTATTGAGGAAACTCGATTGACTGAGTTCCCTGGCGTCCCGATTTATCGGGATTCCAGATTAGCACTGAAGATATTGATTTGCCAAATTTATACGCCGCGACGAAATAATTTGGAAAATCTATTGATAGCTTCTGCTCTTTCAAGAAGCACATAAAAATTGAAATTGAGTAAATAAATGGCAAGAGGTTTTTTCCGTGTCCCATCCATTAAAAAGAGAATTGCAGCACGCACTTCAGTAAAAAGGTATGTCAGGCAAAATCTGGGCTTCAAGGCTCCGCGCGGATGGGGTTGGCTTACCGATCCCAAAAAGGCGGCATACAACCGTGTATATTATCGAACATCAAAGGGCTGTCTGGTCAGCATGGTTTTCATCTTAGGCATTCCAGCAGGACTTGTTTATTGTATTATAAAATTATTGTAGTGGGCTGCTCGCGCAAGACTTTTGAAGGATATGGTGGCCTTGCCATAAAGGGATTGAATTCGCCGCGGCGAACCGGGCTCAACGGTTTGGATAAATATATCCGAACCAGCAATGAGTATCTTCATCCGCAAAATTTACCACTTATTCAATCTAAATACTTCAGGAAGAGTAAAGGGTAAAGTAAAAGATTTATCAGATAAAAAAGCTACTGAAATCAATACAAGAAAAATTGATGCGAAAAAAATTGGCGTATAAATCTGCATATTAGATATGTAAGTACCAATGTTAGCATCTCCAAGAGAATCTACCTCTTCTTTTGTCAAGTTATCAAGAATAACTTCATTGTCTCCGCTTAATGTATAACGATAAAGCGACTTCTTCTTTTTATAAAAATCAGGATAATTTTTCATTATGTACCTATTTATACGCCTTGAGGAATTTCGACATATAGACCACATAATACCGACAGCAAGAATATATGGAATAAT
>CAILMK010000608.1 GCA_903835275.1 uncultured bacterium
GGCTTGTTCCAAGTGTAAGGCTTGATTTTTTAGATCCGTCCGCGTAAAATGTGCCAAAAACAGGATTTCCACAGGTAAACAGATCGCCGCTATTTAGATGTATGGTTGCGCAAGTGAATGAATCTTTCAAATACCAGGAGCCTTTTCCTTCAAATATGGAAGAGTAAATATATTGGGTAGCTTCTGTGACATAATTTCCTTTGCGATCTGACTGGAAGTACAAATGAATAAAAGAATTAGTAGACATCCCGTTTACAAATGTAAGGTTTCTGTGGACAGTTAAATAAGCGTATGCTGGATATACAGATCCTTCAAAGGTTGGATTTTTTTTAGTGCCGGTCCAATCCATGCTATTACAATACGCGTCAACATCCAATGTCACCGTCTCACCGGTTTTGGTAAAGGAATTTGCATCAAAAAAAACATTGTCCGAATCCATTGGTACGCATCCGGAAGCAGTTCCGCCACTCGTTAGTGACCAGTGGCTGCCATCACTCCAGTTGCCTGTATTCCCAATCCAGTAAAGGCTGCGTACACTCGGCCCTTTTATTGTCCAACCGGAGTTACCACCCTCATCGTATGAATTATTAGCGGTAAATGTAGCACCACCGCTACCCTTGGAACTTGTAAGTAATAAATAACTCGCTGAAATTGTGGCACTGGATCCGCTGCTGATATCGCCGGTAAGGTTTATATATTTGCCGCAGGTGCCATTGGCATCCATATAGGATTTTACAGTCATGGTACCACCAATATTATAATTCATTCCTGCACTCATATACAATGAGTCGGTATTGCATGAACCTACCGTATAAGCATTGTCGTTAAAGCTAAGTTTATTAAAATAATAGGTTGCCCCGTTATTGATCCACCCATACTTTTGAAAGGTCACATTATAGAAAGTCATTTTGGAAGTACCATATAAATATGAACCGTCTTTGGTCAGGTATACATTTGAAGTATCACCGGAAAAAGATAAGCCTGTATTGAGTGAATCTACAAAGGCTACTACTTTAACTGTGGAAGTGCCCAGATGCACGCTTCTTGTGGCAGTTCCATCCGTGCGGAACCACCAGGCAGTTATTGTCCCGTTACCTGCATAAAAATTTCCACCGGCAAAAGTTAATTTATATAGCTTAGATATCGTCAGGAAAAGAGAATCCTGAAGTATCCATGTTGCTGAGCCTGTGAAGCTGATATTATTCGAAAATGTTTTCCCACCTGTTGTAATAAAATTAGAACCGGAACTTGCACGGAATAAAATATCGGCATTTCCGGAAACTGACATGCTTTTCAGCAGTTTAAAAGAGCCGAAAACATTAATTGTATTATTGATCTTCAAGCCAGGGCTATTGGCGGCACCGGTCCAGTCAAAATCATGGCAAAAAGCCGCGGAATCCAGGGTTACACTTTGTCCTGACGAAGAAAAGGAACTTGCATCAAAATGCACATTATCAGCAGAGGTTGGAACAAGTTTACAGAAAGTAGCTCCCCCTGATGAGGTAGCCCAGTGGTTTTTATAATCAGTCCATTTTCCTGTACCCCCCACCCAATAATAATCAGTGGCAAATAGCCCCTGGCTTAAAGTCAGAAAGATAAGTAGTGAAAGGAGCCGGATCCTTATTGGCAGTGTAGAAACGGTATTCATTGTAGTTTGTTTTATTTGGCGTTGTAAATTTAGTGATTAATTTAATAGCGTAGAAAAATAAAGATGTAATTTTTGTGTAATGCTTGCAATGTTAAAATATTGTATATCAATTAGTTAATTTGATCCGTTAGTACCACAAAGATAAATTTGAGTGATTTCGTGGTTTTTTTTGTATATTTCAGACTCATTGAAAGATGCCTTTTCGAGGGCAAATAAAAAGTAACATACTTAACGGATATTACGTACAGCAGCATGGAATCGATAAATAAATATGCTCCTTCCCATCTTTTACTTAAGCCAATAATTTCTTCAATTGTTTTTTGGAGAAGAAGTGCCGATATGGATAAGGCAAATGTTTTTTTGCCAAATAATATGGCTGGTTTTGGCATTACTGTGTCAGGTGATCTGAATGCAAAATACGGTGATGATTTTGAAAAAATGCCTTTGTTCGGGACAAGGAATATTTACGAAAGGTCCACTGAAGTTAAAACAGGTGGTGAGTTTTTGAATATTTCCATTCGTTGCAATATTCCGTATGGACTTTGCATGTTTACAAAGGTACCGATGAGCCTCATTTTGGAAAATAATTGTTTTTCCCTGAGTGATATTTTTCGACAGCTTGAAATAAATGAACTTGCTGAAAAGCTACAGGAATGCCTGAGCGATATGCAAAGGCTAACCATAATTGAATCCTTTCTTGTTCCGAAAATTATCAATAAGCATCCGCCAATATTTGTTGAAATAGTAAAATTCATACACGAAACGCAAGGCCTTTTTAATGTAGCCTATATTGCCAGGAAATTTTCCATTACTGAACGAAGCATTAACAGGTATTTTAGTAAATATGTAGGAATTGGACCAATCTCATACATTAACCTGGTCCGGTTCCGTACCATGCTGAATATTGGAAATGGTGAAAGGGAAAATTTGCTATCGCATGCATTGGAAGTTGGCTATTATGACCAGTCTCATTTTATCATGCACTTCAAGGAATTCGGATCAATGCAATTGCTCCGGGAACTGTAGATTCTCCTTGGATTGGCAAGATTCTCTCCGATGCACAGGACCCGATTGCGACGCGAAAAATGATGGAATCTCGCCAACTTGACGGTCGAATGGGCACGCCTGAAGAGGTAGCGAATGGAATTGCATTTTTGCTTAGCCCTGAGGCTCGCTTTGTAAATGGTTCAGTCTTCTCTATGGATGCGGGGTTAACGGCGGTATGAGTTCTGGTGTAATAGCAGTAATTCGAACGGATGATCCTCAACAAGCGCTCACCTTGGGACGGGGCTTTAGCAATACGTCGGTAGACGCCATTGAAATTACAATGACGGTCCCGAATGCGCTAGAGATTATTGAGCAATTAATCGGAGAGGGCATCCAAAGGGTTGGTGGTGGAACGGTTCGGACTGTCGAGCAAGTCAGACGACTTGCAAAAGTAGGAGCCAATTTTATCGTTTCACCCCATCTCGATGAAAAGATCGTAAAAGAGGCCGTCTCTTTAGGGGTCCCAGTAACTCCAGGCACGTTAACGCCAACGGAGATGGTTTTGGCACTGCAGTGGGGCGCGACAAGCCAAAAGGTCTTCCCAATAGGCGCGCTCGGTGGTCAAAGTTATGTAAAAAGCGTTCTCGAGCCACTCCCCGATCTATCTCTGGTGGTCTCTGGAGGCGTTCAGACTCACGAAGTTAATTCTTACCTAGATCTAGGATGCGTTGGAGTTTGCCTCGGTGGCGCGCTTTGGCGGGTTGAGGATGCAGCAACTGGTGATGCCAGCAGGGTTCAACAATATGCAGATGCAGCTCTAGCCCGCGTGGCGATAGGAAAATAAATGGAAAAATTCGCAATCTTAGTGATCTTTAAAATTATCGAATCTAAGGTTGCGGAATTTCACAAGGCGCTGCAATATCATAGTGAGAATACTTGGAGTGAATCCGGCTCCATAAAATTCGTAAGTTATGCCGTTGAAAATGATCCCTCAACCATATTTCTCTACGAACTCTACGAAAATCGCACCGCCTTTGAGGCGCACACGCAGACCGATTACATCGATAAATTCAGAGATATGACCAGTTCGTTACACCGGGAGCCCGCGGTTATTTACCGCGGCGTTCCAGTCTTTAAGAATCCAAATTCCCCGAAGGGCACGATTTAAAGGATCCTGTTCGGGATCGAGGAAATCAATTTTTGCGTATATTCCCCTTTTGGATCATCGAAGATATCTTGAGTTTTTCCCGACTCCACAAAGACGCCATCCTTCATCACATATACATAATCGGAGAGGTACCGAATCACGCTGAGGTCATGTGATACA
>CAILMK010000609.1 GCA_903835275.1 uncultured bacterium
ATTCGGCAACTTTTTCAGGATAAGCGCTTATTGCTTCACGGATATAGTTTATCAGTACATCATCATCTCCTTCCTGCACAAGGTTCAATTCAGAAATAACAACGGCTACATTTGCAGCCCCTTTTCTTTTCAATAATTCAGGAAACAGCTTTTGCGAAGCCACTGAAAAACTCATCTTGTCTTCGTCCACTAATTTAATCATTTCCGCGATATTTTCAGCCTTAATGAAAAAATCATCGAAATTAATCGCGTTTTCATTCAGGTAAGAACGAACAGGACCATTGATCCAGTTGGCAGCAGCCTTATAGTTTTCAGTGAGTTTTACGATCTCCTGGAAATAATCCGCCGATTCCTTTTCAGCCACAATGACACCTGCATCGTATTCGGAAAGCCCGAATTGAGTCACCAGTCTTTTGTGCAGTTCACGGGGTAATTCCGGCATCATGGCACGGATTTTTTGAATATCTTCATCTGTCACAACACAAGGCGGAATATCAGGCTCAGGGAAGTAACGATAATCATTCACCAGTTCTTTGGCACGCATAGAAAAAGTTTCTCCCTTTACAGGATCAAAACCGCGTGTTTCTCCGGCAACTCTCCCGCCCTTCTCCACTAATTCGGTTTGCCTTAGTATTTCATAAGCAATCGAACGTTGCACATTACGGATGGAATTTAAATTCTTTATTTCAACCTTCGTGTTAAACTCTTTGGAGCCCCTCAGGCGGATGGAAACATTCGCATCGCAGCGAAGGCTACCCTCTTCCATGTTACCATCGCAGATGTCGAGATAGCGTACTGTCTTGCGTATTTCAGTCAAGTACTGATATGCTTCCTCTGGAAGGCACATATCCGGCTCGGAAACGATTTCGATCAATGGTACACCCGCACGGTTCAAATCTATCAATGATGCAAAAGGATCCAAATCGTGAATACTTTTTCCTGAATCTTCTTCAAGGATAATTTTATCTAACCTGATGGATTTTGTTCCTCCGTCGGAAGTGTTGATTACCACTGTTCCCTGCGTGCAGATCGGGTTTGTATATTGCGTGATCTGATACCCCTTGGGTAGATCCGCATAGAAATAATTCTTGCGTGAGTAATGCGTCTTTTTATGAATAACCCCATTGCATGCCAAACCCATTTTCAAGGCAAGTTTCAATGCTTCAATATTTGGTTTCGGCAAAGTACCCGGATGTCCAAGGCTTATCGGACTCACCTGTGTATTCGGTGCGGAACCATATTCATAGAAATCCCCGCAAAAAGCTTTCGTTTTCGTATTCAGTTGCGCATGGACCTCAAGTCCTATTACCGCTTCGTATTTATCGTTGGGTGTAGTCATTTTTCTTTACTCTCTGTGTTAAGAATCCAAAAGTGTTCGCCTTTTCTCAGTGAATTCATTAATCTTTTTTTGTATAATTTCTCTTCCAAATTCAATCGCATTAGCAAGCTCTGAAACATTCTTACCATTTGCTGTGGCAAAAGTATCTGCTCCTCCTCCTCCCCCATTGATCATTTCGGATAATTGTTTAATAATTTCTCCTGCACGAATATCTTTTTCTTTAACTAATTGCTTAGGTACTGAAAGCCATATTGAAACTTTATCATCTGACTTAGCACCTAGAAGAATGATGTGTTTTTCATTTAATTTTTTATTGAGATCAAAAGCAATGGTTTTACCCATATCCATGTTTTGCGGGAATTCAATATTCAATATTTTTCCTACAATTCCTATTGTATTTCCCGAACCATTAAATTCTTTTTCAGCATATTTAACCAAATCAGCCACCTGAGAGCGTATTTCTTTCAATTTTAATTTCTCGAGGTTTTGAGATAACCCTCGATTCGCTTCCCTCAAACTCTCAATTGCCCCAAGTATATCTTTTGGATTCTTTAATGAATCACGAATCTCACTAAGAGTATCCAGCTGCGTATCTATGTATTTTTCCGCACCTGTTCCTGTAACGGCTTCGATACGCCTTACGCCCGCAGCAACTGCTCCTTCAGAAACGATCTTGAAGAAACCAATCTGTCCGGTAGCGGGAACGTGAATACCTCCGCACAGTTCGATGGAGTAATTCGGATCAAAAGTAATCATGCGGACACGCTCCCCATATTTCTCTCCGAAGAGCGCCATGGCGCCTTTGCTCACAGCTTCATTGAAAGGAATGGAACGGTCCTCCTTCAAATGAATATTCTCACGGATCTTTTCGTTCACGATCCATTCCACTCTGCGGATTTCATCATCGCTCATTTTTGCAAAGTGCGAAAAGTCAAAACGCAATTCCTCTGAATTTACCAATGAGCCTCGTTGTGCTACATGCGTACCAAGAACTTTTCTCAATGCCGCATGAAGCAGATGTGTTGCGCTGTGATTATTTGCAGTATCACGGCGCAGTGTTTTATTAACGCTTCCTTTCCAGCTCGCATTTAAATCAGCTGGCAACTTTTCACTCACCTGTATGATGAGATCATTTTCCTTGAAAGTATTTACTATCTCAATTTTTTCTAATTCGCTTTCAATAATTCCTTTATCACCTACCTGTCCACCACCCTCAGGATAGAAAGGTGTCTGATCAAATACGAGTTGATACGAATCTTTTCCCTTTTGGCTAACCTTACGGTAACGAAGTATTTTTACATCAGCATCCAGTTGATCATAACCAAGGAATTTTGTCTGTCCTGATCCTTCACTAACAGTGTTCCAATCGCTTTCTTCCTTTGCAGCATCGGTACGTGAACGTTTTTTCTGCTGCGCAAGGTTTTCATGATATTCTGCCATATCAACTTCCAAACCATTTTCCCTCGCAAGCAGCTGTGTCAGGTCAATCGGAAAACCATAAGTATCGTTCAGTTCAAATGCAATATGACCCGGAAACAAAGTTGAATTATCGCTTGCAGATTGCTTGCCCAGTTCTTCTTCAAAACGCTTTATTCCCTGGGACAAGGTTCTTAAAAAAGATGCTTCTTCTTCCCTGATCACTTTCTTGATAAATTCCTCCTGTTTCAATACTTCAGGAAATACTCCCTTGAATTGTTGTGCCAGCACAGTGACCAATTGATAAATATACGGTTCATGCATTCCAAGAAAAGTATAACCATATCGTACTGCCCGACGCAAAATCCTCCTAATTACATAACCAGCTCCTGTGTTTGAAGGAAGCTGACCATCAGCAATGCAAAATGTAATTGCCCTAATATGATCCGCTATTACGCGGAAAGCAATATCCTGCTTCTCATTTCCACCGTATAACAAGCTAAAATCAACTGCCATCTTTTTAATAAGAGGCATGAAAATATCCGTGTCATAGTTTGATGTTTTCCCTTGTAAAGCACGAACCAGGCGTTCCAGCCCCATTCCGGTATCTACATGTTTTGCTGGAAGCGATTCCAAAACCGTAAGCTCCATGTGCTTCTTACTGCGAAGAGCTTTCCTTTCTTTTTCATCTCCGGTTAATGACGCCTCATAGTCAATTAACTCTTTTTGTGCACCGTCCCTTGCCCACTTACGATTGAATTCCATGAATACATTATTCCAGATTTCAATCACCTGCGGATGATCATTATTCACCAGGGTTTTTCCATCCACCTGCTTGCGCTCTTCATCCGGGCGCAGGTCAATATGAATTTCAGTACAGGGTCCACAAGGACCTGTATCACCCATTTCCCAGAAATTATCTTTCTTGGAGCCGTTCAGGATCCTGTCCTTTTCAACAAGTTTTGCCCATGAATCATATGCTTCCTGGTCAAAAGCAAGTTTTTCACCGGAATGGCCTTCAAAAACGGTTACGTACAACCTGTCTTTAGGGAGTTTATAAACATCCACCAATAGTTCCCAAGCCCATGCAATAGCTTCTTTCTTGAAGTAATCGCCGAAGCTCCAGTTGCCCAGCATTTCGAACATGGTATGATGGTAGGTATCAATACCCACTTCCTCCAGGTCATTATGCTTACCTGATACACGAAGGCATTTCTGGGTATCCACCACGCGTTTATCAACGGCTGGTTTGTTTCCCAGGAAATAATCCTTGAATTGATTCATCCCCGCATTGGTAAACATCAATGTAGGGTCATCCTTTACCACGATTGGCGCGGAAGGAACTATCTTATGGCCTTTCTCCCTGAAAAAATCAAGAAAGAGGCTTCTTATCTCATTTGCTGTTAAATTAGACATAACTATACCACAAAGTTAGGAAAAATTGTGATGTTTTCAGAGGGGTTTTTGAATGACGGTTTTTTGACTTATTAACATCTTATCAACAAAAGCACTTCCCCACTCTCCATAGGACAAGGAATGATATTATCCACAGACTGTGGATTTATTGAGTATCAATGAGAATAAAACAGGAAAGGAATGTGTGATATTTGTGAATTAAAGACTCAAATGCGGATTTAACTCAATCCCGTAATCCTTCCATTTTCATCAATATCCATGCCCTCCGCGGCGGGGATAGCCGGCAATCCCGGCATACGCATCATTTCCCCTGCTATGGGAACAACAAATCCGGCACCGGCAGCAATTTCTATCTCACGAATACCAAGATAAAAGCCATCTGACCTGCCAACTTTCGTTGGATCTTCGGTAAATGAATACTGGGTTTTGGCAATGCAAACGGGTAAACCTTGCAAGCCAAGCTTCTGAATCTTTTTAATATCCGCATGTGCTTTCGGACTCAATTCAATACCAGCCGCGCCATAAATTTTTTGTGCGACTGTTTCAATTTTCTTCTCAATAGACCATTCCCAGTCGTATATGGGCTTGAAAGTGGCGATGTTATGCTCTGTTGCCCTGATCACTTCTTCGGCCAGGGCAAGTGCACCCTTTCCGCCCTCTGCCCAATGCTTGGAAATAGCGGCATGCACGCCCATTGCCTTGCACTTATCCAGGAGAAGCTTTAATTCCGCATCAGTATCATAAACAAAATGATTGATTGCAACCACGGGAGTGATTCCAAAGCTATGGGCATTCTCAATGTGCTTTTCGAGATTATGGAAGCCTGTTTCCAGGGCTTTCAAGTCCTCTCCCTGAAGTTCTTTTACATTTGCGCCACCATGATATTTCAAGGCGCGAACAGTGGTGACCAGTACCACTGCCTTAGGTGCTAGTCCTGCATATTTGCATTTAATATCGAGGAATTTTTCGCCGCCAAGGTCAAAACCAAAACCTGCTTCTGTAACCACCCAATCGGAAAGCGACATTCCCATTTTTGTTGCCACAATAGTATTCGTGCCCTGTGCAATATTTGCAAATGGACCTCCATGTATGATGGCAGGATTCCCCTCCATTGTTTGCACGAGGTTTGGGCGCATGGCATCTTTTAATAAAAGCGCCATGGCTCCTTCCGCCTTGAGATCACGGGCGTAAATTGGATTTCCATCATATGTGAATCCAATAAAAATATTACCGAGTTTACGCTTTAGGTCAGAAAGATTATTAGACAAACAAAGTATTGCCATCACTTCCGAAGCAGCAGTAATATCAAATCCGGCTTCGCGCGGAATTCCATTGGCGGTACCACCCAAACCAATCACCATTTTACGCAGGGAACGGTCATTCATATCCATAACGCGCTTCCAGGAAATGGTACGTGCATCCAGGTTCAGTGAATACTTTTTACTCTGCAGATTATTATCAATAAGTGCAGCCAATAAATTATTCGCCTTTTCTATCGCTGAAAAATCCCCTGTGAAATGAAGATTAATGTCCTCCATCGGGATCACCTGTGAATATCCCCCACCGGTAGCGCCGCCCTTCATACCGAAAACAGGTCCGAGAGATGGTTCCCGTAAAACAGCCATGGCCTTTTTACCCATAAGATTCAGACCCTCCACCAAGCCCACGGATGTGGTTGTTTTTCCTTCCCCGGCAGGCGTCGGTGAAATAGCAGAAACCAAAATAAGATTTGATCTTTTAATTTTCTCTTCATCAATCAGGCTGAGTGGCAATTTTGCCTTATGCCTTCCATACATATCCAGCTCATCAGCAGGGATTCCAAGCTTTTCAGCAATTTGCACAATCGGTCGGATATTTGCCTCGCGGGCTATTTCAAGGTCTGTTTTCATTTGGTATTAAATCAAGGTTGCAAATTACATAGTTTCAAAATCATTTTCGCATTTTTTGCAAATGAGCATTTATGATTATTGATTTTTGCAAAAAAAAATTGAATTGAGCCTAATTTTTAGTACAAAACAATAATTACCAAATGACGTTATCGAATACTGCAAAAACGAGTTTTATCAAATTAGCTCGGTGTAAGTAGCTTTGGGACATGAAAAAATACGCCATTTTTATCATGCTAATTCTTCCTCCCTGTTTATCATTTGGGCAGGATAATGAAGTAAAAGACCCAATCTTTATTAGACACTTCATTTTAAAATTTTCACCTTTGACTGCTGCTGAATTTCCGAAGTCAATTTCAGTTGCTACCGAAATCAGGCTTTCAAGTAAAACATCTTTAAATTTACAACTTGGTTATTCATATCTTGATCAACGTATTGTTGATTGGGGAAAATATGCTGATTTTATTGGTGAAAACAATATTAACCTTGACACAAAAAAGCTGAACTTTAAATCGTTATTGGAATTCAGATACTATTACAGGGAATATAAAAAAGCCCGACATTTTTCAGCAAAATATGCCGGATTAAGATTTGACTTTACAGAGTCAAATTATTCCGGTCAATATAATATTTGCACACATCTTCATCAAGGTGGCTTCCTTGATTATTGCGATAGTGAGAAAACTGTTAAATATTCCCTAAAAGAAGAAAAATTCCGCCTAAATATAATTTTCGGGAAGGAAATCATTTACAAAAGTCACTTCATCCTTGAATATTATTACGGTTTCGGAGTATGCTTAAACTATAATACTTTTCCCCTG
>CAILMK010000610.1 GCA_903835275.1 uncultured bacterium
AAAACGTTTTCAAGGCTTTGTTCTTCCTTTTTCAATTCGTAAATAACATTATTTTTTTGCACAGCCCATTTGAATACTTCCTCGCGTATATCATTGCTTCCTTCGGTGTGCAGGAGCCAGTGATTGCCCTTGAATTCAGCTTCTGCAACTCCGCGTATTTTGCTTAACTCATCTTTTGTAGCAGGATTTTTAAACTCTACCCGAAGAAAGCTATTGCCCCTGGAGGCGCTCATCAATTCTGCAGTAGGTTTATCCGCTACAATTTTTCCTTTATTGATAATCAGGACACGGCTGCAAATAGCCTGTACTTCCTGCAATATATGCGTAGAAAATATAACTGTTTTCTTTTTGCCTATTTCCTGTATGAGGTTGCGGATCTCAATGATCTGGTTAGGATCAAGTCCGGTGGTAGGTTCATCAAGGATCAGAACTTCCGGATCATGAATAAGTGCCTGTGCCAATCCCACCCTCTGGCGGTAACCTTTGGAAAGCATCCGTATTTTTTTACGTTGCTCCACTTCAAGTCCCGTAAGGTGTATAAGTTCGGCTACGCGCTCATTTACATTTCCCTTGTATTTGTGTATTCCTGCAATGAAGTGAAGATATTCCTTCACGTACATATCGAGATACAGTGGATTGTTTTCAGGAAGATATCCCAGTTTTTTGCGGACGTCCAGGGATTGCTCGTATATATCGCTCCCTGCCACCCAGGCATCCCCTGAAGTGGGAGTGATATAGCAGGAAAGCATTTTCATGGTGGTACTTTTACCCGCGCCATTTGGCCCGAGAAAACCAACTATTTCGCCGGTTTTCACTTCAAAGGATATGGCATCCACAGCACGCTGTTCCCCATATATTTTGGTAAGTTCCTGTACTTTTACGGACATTGCAGGGGCAAAGATAGGATTAGTAAATTGTCTACCGTTCATAGTTAACGAAAAATTCAAGACCTTATTTTATTCCCTAATTCATGCTAACTTTGCGGCTTCATTCAATGGCGCGCAAAACTTTAGACCAGATAGAAGATCATGAGATGTCTTTTTTAGACCATCTCGAAGCATTTCGATGGCACATTGTCAGGTCTGTGATAGCCGTATTGGTGTTTACTATTGTAGCATTCATCTACATAGAGCAGGTTTTCTACATACTACTTGGACCCGGCAGAACTGATTTCTGGACCTACCGAATGCTCTGTAAGTATTTCAATATGTGCCCTAAAGACATGGGTTTTGTATTGCAGAATACAGATATGGCGGGGCAATTTACCCAGTCCATCAGTATGGCTTTTTACGTAGGATTGACTTTCGCATTTCCGTACCTTGGGTGGGAGTTGTGGCGTTTCTTCAAGCCTGCCCTCAAGGCAAAGGAACGTGGCTATGCCCGTGGCGTCGTGTTTTTTGCCTCCATTTTATTCCTTTGTGGATTAATGCTTGGGTTTTATGTAATTACTCCGATAACAGTTCAATTTCTTGGTTCTTACCGCATTAGTGACGCCGTTAAGAATAATATCAATCTCGAAAGTTTCCTGGATACAGTCACCATGATGACTTTTTCTACTGCAATTACTTTTGAGCTTCCTATCGTAGTTTATTTCCTGACTCTTGCAGGATTTATTTCGCCCAAATTCATGCGGAGATACAGGCGTCATGCTATTCTGGTCAGTTTGGTAGCCTCTGCCGTAATTACTCCAAGCACTGATATGACGAGTATGCTTGTGCTTGCAATTCCGTTTGTTTTCCTTTATGAATTCAGTATCCTTGTATCTGCATTTGTAGCGAGGAAGAAAGCAAGAAGAGATAAGAAATTGAACCGGGAGTAATTCCTGAAGAATTTCTCCCAAAGCACGAATAAGTGATTTTTTCTGAAAAAGATGGATAATCAACCATGTTCTGATTCTTAAATAAAAATAATACCTTCGTTGTAATTAATTCTTATGAAAATAGCTATTGCCTGCGACCATGCCGGATTTGAGATGAAAGAGCACGTAAAAGCCCTTCTTTCCTCCGGTGGAAATGATGTAAATGACCTTGGTACCTATAGTGCCGATTCCGTTGATTATCCTGATTTTGCCCATAAACTTGCCACTGAAGTGGAAAACGGCGGGTCAACCCTGGGGTTTCTTTTATGCGGCTCCGGGAATGGAGTATGCATTACTGCCAATAAGCATAAAGGTGTTCGTGCGGCACTAGCATGGAATGCTGAAATATCAGCCCTTGCCCGCCAGCACAATGACGCGAATGTCCTTTGCATTCCTGCGCGTTTTATTTCGCAGGATGATGCAGATAAAATTGTTCATGCATTTCTTGATACACAGTTCGAAGGCGGACGCCATCAAAAGAGAGTGGAAAAGATTTAAATGAGCAGCAAATCAGGAATATTCCATAAAGCTACCGAGCAAAAGGCATTTGATACGGAGCACCGCCGTCGGATTACTCATAGCCTGGATCAATACCAGATTTCTCATGAAGCAGGAAAGGAGCAGTTTGCAAAACTTCCGCTTGCCCGCGAGCGTGCGGGATTCATTCGGCGTAAGTCTTTGGAGGGGCTGGATCGTTACCTGATAGAATGGGAATCGCATTTCAAGCGCAATGGTGGCAAAGTGATCTGGGCGCAAAATGCTGCAGAAGCCTGCGAACAGATCCTCGGTATCCTCAGGAAAAACCATGTCACCAAAGTGGTGAAATCCAAAAGCATGGTGAGTGAGGAAATTGGCCTCAATAATTATCTTAAAACAAATAATATACATTCCCTGGAAACGGATCTGGGTGAATTCATCCAGCAACTGGATAATGAACCTCCCTATCATATCGTGAATCCTGCGATGCACAAATCCAAGGAGGATGTGGCGCAATTATTCCAGGCAAAACTCAATATTACTTCCGAAGCCCATGCTGCTTCCCTGAGTGAAGAAGCACGTAAGCACCTGCGCGATGAATATATTGACGCGGGAGCTGCTATTACCGGAGCTAATTTTTTACTCGCTGATATTGGCGCCATTTCCATCACTGAAAATGAAGGAAACGCAAGGCTTTGTACATCTATTCCCAAAGTACATATCGTCATTGCCGGATTGGAAAAAATTCTTCCTTCTGTAAATGATCTTTCGCTGTTTCTTCCACTGCTTGCAACATTCGGCACAGGACAAAAAATAACGGCAGCGAATTCTATTCTTACAGGTCCGCGCAGAAGAAATGAACTCGATGGCCCTGAGGAAATGTACGTCATCCTTCTTGATAACGGACGCACAGATCTTTTGGCTCAGGTGCCGCAACGCGAAGCACTGGCCTGCATAAAATGCGGCGCGTGCATGAATGTCTGCCCTGTCTATAAAAACATCGGAGGTCATTCGTATGATTCCACCTATCCCGGTCCGATAGGAGCGGTGATCACTCCTTTTATGCAGGACTACAATGAGAATATACACCTGAGTTATGCCTCCACACTTTGCGGAGCATGTACTGCTGTGTGTCCCGTAAATATTGATCTGCATAAATTCCTTCTTTACAACAGGCAGAAATTTATGTCGGAAACCCAACCCGGGCAATCCGATAAGCTCATGTGGTCTGTATGGAAACGCTCTGCTATGAAGCGTTCCTTCATGAACGGCGGTGGTGGATTCAAAAACTTCCTGGTAAAATATTTCTTCTTCCATAACTGGAGCAAACACCGCTCTGTCCCGAAAGCTGCACCAAAATCCTTCAATGAACAATGGATGTCGCAGCGCAAGCCTGTGAAGAAGGTGGTGAGTGAGGATGAGGAATGAGTTGGTGGTTGGCAATTTGCTGTTGACGAAAATGCGTGTTGTCATTCAGTGAACGGCTCCTGAGCTTGTCGAAGGATGCCAGTGCTACAGATAAAGTTTGAAAAATGCTCTAACCATCTACTCACTAATAGGCTTCCACCGACCTTTTTTAAAGTAAACGTTCTTAAATTTAGGAGAGTTAAATACCATATAAAAACTCCATGCATTCCGATAAATTGTCGGGTTCCCTATCATAATATGATGAGTAGGTTTCTCCATATTTAATATCAGTCGATCAGAGGAATATGAATATGGTTCGGTGGTAGTAATTGTTCCTTTGTAGGTTTTTAATATTTTTTCCTTGTCTGTAACATAGAAAAAAATGGAGTCATCATCCCTGATCTCAAACCTGAAATTCTGATATTGCCAATTCGCTTGTTTGCCCGGAAAATAGTCGCGATCAACGATGTATGCCCCGTAATAATTTTTTTTGTGCAATTCCTTTTTAGCAGTCAACCATTGAACTGTTAGAGAAAGAAAAATAAGTCCAAATATACCCAACCAGAAAATTCCAACAACCTTACCAAAAATCTTCTTTTTTGTGAATAGCCATGTCAATAGCAATATCCCTGTTGCCGGTAAGAGGATTATAATGAAAAATATATAAAGAAGGCCAAATCCCATTTATAGTTTTTTTTGGCAAAAGTAATGCAATCCGCAGGATTTTAGATTGGATTATTTATTACTTAGACAGCCATGAGGCTGTCAGCTCAAGAATCCGTAGTGAGGACGCTACGGATAACGCATAAAAAAACCTCGTAAGATTTATCCTACGAGGTTTGTATTTTTCATTTGCCAATTATCACATTATCATATTCGCAAATTAAATTTTCATCTTGGATGCAATTGCTTTCGGAACTGCATTTTTATTCACCATGATGGAAGTGGTTTTGTAAGCCACATAAGAGGCAGATGCATAGAAATATCCTTTTGCATCGTTGCGGTCAGTACCCCATGAGTTCTTTACGATATAATACATTTGTCCGTCCTGATCCTTTGCTTTTCCGATGATATGCATACCGTGGTCATCAGTAGTGCTGAGGTTATCAAATGCTTCCTGGCGCAATTCCTGAGTGATCACTCTTTGTTTAACCGGATGATTGAAAATACTGTCAGATTCAGATTGTGTCATATCTACCCAATCGGTTTCCGGTACGATGGCAACACCATTCTTGAAGGAGAATCCTTTTTCGCTAACGTCGCCTGCCCATGCAACGGTATAGCCGTTGTCAAGTGCATTGTCAATTGTGGACATCATTTCATTTAGAGGAACATTATAGTCCATATAGTTTGCCCAGTTATCGGAAACTTCAAGGTTGAATTTTTCATAAAAAGGATGGTGACTGAAAGAAGTGATCTCTACATAATCATCCGGATTGATTCCGATATAATCACGGAAACTTTGCGGTGTATAAGTTGCGCCTGCATAGTTGAATTTCTCAGGGGTTTTTCCAAGATATGCATCAAGGGTACCTTCTACAGATACCTTGAGAGCAGGGGATAATTTTCCATCAGGGATTTTTATTGCTGCATCGATCATTGCCTTTAAGACTGCATCCATTTCACCATGGGTTGGCTTGGTGCCGCCATAAGGGAAACCTGTGTATGCCAATTGCGGACATATACCAAATGTGCGGGCACAATTGATAACGTCATGAAATTCGCCGCCCGGACCAAAGCTAACCGCTCCTGCCCAACGGATATAATGCTGCGCCTTCAGCGAATACATATTGCGTACGATGAACATTTCAGATAGATCGAAAGTCCCTTTGCCTTTCTTGATCGCTTCGCTTTCAAGGAAGGACTGTGCCGAATAGGTCCAGCAAGTACCTGATTTATATTGGTTTTTAACTTCTGTAGCACCTACTTCCTTCACAACTGTGAAATTGTAACCGCCATTTTTCTTGTTTTTTCTAACTTCCTGTGCATTAGCCGAGAAGAAGAATGCCATAGCCATGGCGAGGAAAATAATACTATTCTTTTTCATTGTTTGTTTTGTATAAAGGTGCGAAGGTCGGGAATTTTATTGAAATTCAATCCCTCCA
>CAILMK010000611.1 GCA_903835275.1 uncultured bacterium
AGCCTTTCCCTTGGCTCCCTCGTCTTTAATATGAAAATTAATTTGTCCATCTGAAATTACAAAAGTTATTTTAATTGGAAGATTAGGCCATACATTCTTAATATGCTCAGTTACCTTGTCTCCTAATAAATTTTGCAATTCTTCTATTTCAGTTGAATCGCCATTTAGTAAATTAATTCGACCTTTAATATCGCTAATTCCAGCAAGTAAAAAACAGTTTCTAAGAGGTATTGATTTCTCATTTGGACCATTTGCAAATTCTTGTAAATTTATGGGGTTTGAAATCAAATATCTTTCTTCCGCAGTCCAAAAAATTGATTTGTGAATAGATTCTCCTATGTAATTAAATATTTTTTCATCGTAACCTGATGTTAATTTTGTGTCTCCCCCAATGTAACTAAAATTAATATTCTGTTCATTTGGACTATTATAATTGTAAAATGTATTAATTTGAAATGTTGTTACTTGGGATGCATCTGGATGTCCAATACTTGTTAAGTGTTCCATAACGAAAGGATCAACCTGAAGACTATAATTGTAAGCAATTTCAATTTGTTTCTCTTTATCTTTAAAATCTTTAGGATTAACTTGTATCAGTTTATCCTTTAAAGCGATAGCCTTCAAAATTGTTGATTTTCCGGCTTCATTTACTCCAATAAGTCCAAAAGATTTTGAATCGTCATTTAAAGAATCAATTTGCAAAGTCAAGTCTTCGATACTTCGATAATTCCTAATTTTTATTTCTTCAAGATTCATGGTATTAATTTTAAAATTCCCTTGCAAATTTATTAATTAATTGCGTGCCTATTGATTTTCAATGATCATATTTCAGGATATACTGGCAAAAGAGTTAGCGATGGGGCTCCGGTATATACTAAATCAGACGGACTCTGACTTTTAAGCCAGTGGCTTTAACAAGCAAAAAAAACAAGATCCTTTCAGGATGACAGCTACGCTGTTGAGCTACATTCGTAATTATGAAATTTTACAGCGTAAGCAAAAATTTCAGCGTATCCACCCCATCGGCGTAGTCCCATAATTCAGGGGATTGCGTTTGCCCGAAAGGTACATTGGCAATGCCTTTTGAAACATCGCCGACGATGCACTGTATCGCATCTTTCTGCGCACCGAGTTCGGCGTTTAACTGCGCGTTATCGTCAAAATATTCGTAGTGCAGCACGGAAACCGCGGAGGCAAGGTTTTTATCTTCGCGCATCAGTAAAAATCCGGTGTCCAGATGCGGGATTTTATTAATAAGCATGATGCTTTTCTGGTAAGTATAGTTGTTATCGTATTTATTGAAGTCCACCTCCGCGCTGAACGGCGCGAATGCATCGAGCAGCGCGACGAAATCGTAACCGGCGCGCGGCACATAGATCTTGCTCACGCTGCGGCAGCCCAATCCGAAGTAGGAAAAGATGTCTTTCCCCAAAAGGTACATCTGATGCTCCGTTTCTGTGCCGTCCAGCACGGCAACTGAGACCCTGTTTTTCCTTAAAATATTCTTAAATTTACCAAAATAGTACTCAAAATATCGTGACGTATTCGTACTCCCTGTTGCTATGACTGCGTCAAAATCCCGGAGCATTTCCACCAGATGGATGCGGGGAGCAAATGCAGGTTCAATTTCGATCAGTTTCGCGATGAGGTACTTCGGCAGCACATCATCCTTGGAGGAAAGTTTCACCTGTGCTGTATGTCCGCTAATCAGCACACACATAAGGTCATGCCAGCCTACTAAAGGAATATTTCCCGCCATCACAATTGCAACGGTTTGGGGCATAGGCCTCGCCGGAAACTCATAGGCTTCCGTCCATGCCATTAATTTTTCTTTGTTCAGCAAATGATGGGCTATACTGCTGAGGGCCTGTGTACATGCGTGCACATTGAACCAGGGGTTGCGCTGGCATGCCGTATCGATGATATCCGCATTGGATTTTGTTTCCAAATTACTGATAATCAAATCCCCCAGCGTTGAAAAGGCATGTATTGCCCGGTCTGAATTCATAGTTAAGATTGTTAAAATATTATTGCTATAATGCTTATCTTTGCGGCAAAATTCAGCAATTTAAACTAATATTTGTCACCATGGCAATAATGATCACCGATGAATGCATTAATTGCGGAGCCTGCGAGCCTGAGTGTCCGAATAATGCCATTTACGAACCCGGTGCCGAATGGGCATTTGAGGACGGAACGACCCTTCGCGGAAGCGTGAAAATCAGCGGGATAGATATAGATGCATCGAAGCGCCAGCGTCCGGTTTCCGATGAAGTTTATTATATCGTTTCGGATAAATGTACCGAGTGTGTGGGCTTCCATGAGGAACCACAATGTGCAGCTGTTTGTCCGGTGGATTGCTGCATCGATAATCCGGATGTACGCGAAACCAAGACAGAACTAACGGCAAAGAAAGAAGCATTACACATTGATGCTTAATATAATAGATTAAGTCCGGGCAAATGATATAAGCGCTATGAAAATGGCGCTTTTTTTTTTGTTAACTCATAGGGCGAGTGACGAGTGGCGAGTGACGAAATCGTAAATCAAAATTCGTCAATCGTAAATGCCCTAATTTTCTTAATTTTGTCACTTAAAATATTGATTCATTGTCAAGAGAACAAAGAAATCCTTATACATCATTTCAATTCATTTATCACTGCGCAACCATGGTGATGTTCATGGGTTTGGGGATATTTATCCTTGTCTGCGCGCCCGGCACCATCCGCATAGATCCGCAATATAAAACTTTACTTGGCATCATATTGGTTGTATACAGTGTATTCAGAGGCTATAAGGCGTATCTGAAAGTGAAACAAATGAAATATGAGGAGGGCTACCATGAATAAGTTATTTTTTCCGGCTTTTTTCTTTTTATCAGTAATACTCTCAGGATGTGGTAATTCCAAACCGGAAAAAGAGCTAAGCACTCCCACTTCCGGCACCTTGAAACTCAGCGTGGATGAAACCCTGCAACCTCTTGCAAAAGAAGAAATCGATGCCTTCGTTGGGGAATACAGAACTGCCCATATCATTCCTTTTTATAAACCGGAAGCACAAGCTATTACTGATTTCCTAAGGGATTCGACCGAAGTAATTATGCTGAGCCGGCAGCTTACCCCGCAGGAAAACAAGGTGTTTGAAGCTCGTGAACTGAAGACCGTTACTACCAAAATCGCCTTTGATGCCATTGCACTTGTACTGAATAAAAGCAATCCCGATACTATTTTTAATTACGAACTGATCAATGGAATATTTTCAGGTAAGATAAAAGACTGGAAACAAATCGATGCCAAAAAAGAAGGGCCGATAAATATCGTCTTCGACAATAAATACTCCTCTACCTTACGTTATATGCAGGAGCATTTCTGCAAGGATGGAAAGCTACCATCCAACTGGAGTGCTTTGAAATCCAATCCTGATGTGATTGATTATGTAAATCAAAATAAAAATGCGCTGGGTGTTATCGGTGTAAACTGGATCAGCAATTACCATACAAAAGCCGCAATGACTTATAATGATAAAGTGATTGTAGCACGTATTTTCCCTCCCGATTCTGCGAAAGGCGCAGGAACGGCGTACGGTCCACGTCCTGAAAACATAGCACAAAGATTTTATCCTTTATACCGGGATATTTACATGATCAGCCGTGAAGGAAGAAGTGGACTCGGTGCCGGGCTGATGAGTTATAGATC
>CAILMK010000612.1 GCA_903835275.1 uncultured bacterium
GATAAATACCTGATCCTCAAAAAGGCACAGAGCACCACTGAAAGAAGTGGTGTAATGATGCTTTGCCCTTATGATGTTACGGTGTATTAAGCGCGGAGCAATCCTCTAATAATTTAAAAGGGCACATTATTGTGCCCTTTTCTGTTTCTACACCAAATCCAATCATAATATTCATCCGTATATGAGGGTAATAAATTTAAAAATTAAGATGTTAAAAACGTTCATAATCCTGGGAATAGCATTCGGAATTTTTGCCGCCTGCACCCAACCACAAGACAAGAAAATGGAAAAATACAAGGTTCAGAAAACAGATGCCGAATGGAAGAAACAATTGACTTCCGAGCAATATGATGTAACGCGCCGTGCCGGAACAGAAGCTTCTTACAGTGGCAAATACTGGGATAACCTCGCCGCAGGAACCTACTATTGCGTTTGCTGTCACCAGCTTTTATTTTCATCGGATACCAAGTTTGATAGCGGCACGGGATGGCCAAGTTTCTTTCAGGCAGCCAATAAAAATGCCGTTGAAGAAATTACGGACAATACCTATGGCATGAGCAGGACTGAAGTACGTTGCAGCAATTGCGGCGCGCACCTGGGGCATGTATTTGATGATGGTCCTGCGCCAACGCATCTTCGTTATTGCATGAATTCGGCTTCTTTGAATTTTGAGAAGAAGTGAACCCCTTCGCCTTCGTGCAGCATTTGCCCCCTAACCCCCTGAAGGGGGAAGCACTTCGTGCATTTAGAACTAATGGGAAAGTCTCCTTTGGGGTTCGCCGCGGCGAATAGGGGTTAAGGATTTGAAAGATCGTTGACTTATAGTGTTTTAAACAGAATTTGATAATGTTGTTCTTGTAGAGACGCGATTTATCGCGTCTCTTTTTGTTCATAGATAAAATCCCCTTCCCACTAATAAATCCCTTATAAATTGAACTAATTGCCGCTATTTGTGGTAAATTGCAGTGTAATTATTATAGCCTCCCTTTAGGCTTGCAATAATGAAGATTTTCCAGCCAAAGACCTTACTGTTACTCACTGCATTTCTGCTTGTCGTCATTTCTGCGTCCGCATCTTCCGGTATAAAGCTTATTGAAAACAAGGGGCAGTGGGCAAAGAATATCCTGTACAGGGCATTCATTCCCGGCGGTACTTTCTATGTGGAGCAAAACAGGCTTACCTATTTTTTCTACGATATTGGCGCTATTCATTCAGCCATGCATGATCATGTGCCGACTGATTCCATCAAGTGCCATGTGGTAAGGGTTAATTTTAAAGGTGCTAATATTCCTTCGGGAATTGTAACGCAGGATAATTCCTATGAATCCTACAATTACATTCACGGCAAGGATCCTTCAAAATGGGCTTCAAATGCAAAGGCGTATGGGAAAGTCACGCTCAAAAATTTATGGAGCGGAATAGACCTTGAAATTGATGTTCAGGATGAAGCATTGAAATATAATTTCATTGTAAGTCCAAACAGCGATCCATCACAAATAAAACTTGAATACGAAGGTGCCGGCAAAACCTACCTTGAGGATGCAGCTTTTCACATTAAAACAACACTGACTCATATTAAGGAAGATAAGCCTGTGGCATTCCAAACGCAGGCGCTTGCCAAGGCTGCAGTAAAATGCAGCTATACTCTGAATAAAAACACGCTGGGTTTTAAGGTTTCGGGATACGATGCAAATTTCCCTCTGACCATAGATCCCCTCGTTATTTTCGCGACTTTTTCAGGCTCCTTTGCTGATAACTGGGGATTTACAGGAACGTATGACAATGCAGGATTCGCCTATTCCGGCGGTACTGTTTACGATCCGGGATATCCAACCACGACCGGGGCATTCCAGGAAAAATTTCAGGGGGGTAACACTGACCTGACTGATACCAGCGGATACGTTTTTGCAAATGATGCAGGCATTTTAAAATATTCGCCTGACGGTAAAAAACTGGTATGGGCTACCTATCTGGGAGGCAGTGATAATGAACAGCCACAAAGCATGATCATAAACAAGGACGGCGAACTTGTTATTTTCGGTACCACCTATTCAAAAGATTTTCCGGTAACTGCCGGTTCTGTTAATACTTCTTATTCCGGCAATGGGGATATGTTTATTTGTAAAATAACAAAGGATGGAAGTTCGCTATCTGCCTGTACGTTTTTCGGAGGAACTGACAAGGATGGAATGAATGGTCCCCTTGATGAAGTCAGCACCGGCCTTGATGGTCCGCTTGCCTACAATTACGGCGATCATTACAGAGGCGAAGTTCTTATTGATAGTAACGATAATATTTATATTTCCAGTTGTACGCGTTCCGGAGATTTTCCTGTAAAAGGCGCTTTTCAATCCAGCCTGAATGGGAAACAGGATGCCTGCGTTATTAAATTCAATTCAGATCTATCGAGTGTTTTATGGAGTACTTTTCTTGGCGGTTCCGGTGAGGATGCAGGATACGGCATTAACATGGATAGAAAGGGAAATGTTTTTGTAACCGGTGGAACCGAAAGTTCTGATTTTCCAGGAACATCCAATGGTGAAATGAGTTCTTACGGAGGAAACATTGACGGATTCATTTCAAAAATAAGTCCGGATGGGAAAAAACTGATGGTTTCCACGTATGTGGGTACTGCCTCTTATGACCAGAGCTATCTTGTCCAGATCGATAATATGGACCGGATATTTATCACGGGACAAACAAAAGGTGAAATGTCTACTGTTGGAAATGTGTATTCCAATGCCAAAGGAAAGCAATTTATTTCTGCATATACGGATGATCTTTCAAATATTACCTTGTCTACAGTTTTTGGGACCGGCAGGAATATACCTGATATTTCTCCTTCAGCATTTCTGGTGGATCACTGCGGAAGAATATGCGTGGCAGGATGGGGCGGATATGTAAACGAATATTATAACGGTGAGTTTTGTTCAACCAACAAACTTGAAACCACACCTGATGCGTTCCAGAAAACTACAGACGGCTCGGATTTTTACGTGATCGTTTTCGGTAAGGATCTTTCATCGCTGGTATATGCCAGTTTTTTTGGAGGAGATCAGGGAGGGCTTGAGCATGTGGATGGTGGAACCAGCAGGTTTGACGCCAATGGAATTGTGTACGAAAGTGTTTGCGGAGGATGTGGAGGCTATTCTGATTTTCCCACTACTCCGGGTGCATGGTCCAGGACCAATAACGGAAAGAGGCCGAAACCCATTACGGGTGGTGGTTGCAATAACGCGATGTTTAAAATGGACCTGAATTCTTCCAATTTCCCGCCTACCATGCACGATACCACGATCATCGGTTACAGTGGTGGTGAACTGGAATATGATTTTGAACTAACTGACAATGATGTTACGGATTCCATTTATGCAAGTTCCTACGGTACTGCCTTCAATTCCAAATTAACGAATGGCCCTGTGGCAACCCTGAACATAAAAAGCGGTATCGGTAAAATATATGGCTCCCTCAACTGGAAGACTATCTGCAGTCAGTATGGTCCGGATACTTATTACGTTTATGTAAACATGCACGATAATGGATGCCCCGTATCAAAATCTTCCATCGGACTTATAAAAATTGTTTTAAAGCCACCTTTAAATATTCAGCCTCCGGGTATATTTTGTATCCAGCGATCCGTGGATAATAATAACGTTACCATTTCATGGGGTGATTATAAAGAGTTGACTTACCTGAAGGAATACAGGCTCGTAAAAGTTTTGCCCAACGGTTCCATGAGGGTGGTGAAAATATTCAACCAGCAGGTGGATAATACCTATACGGATGATAGCGTGCCTGATTTTAATAAACAGGATTATTGTTATTTCATTTACGGAGTAAATACCTGCGGGATCATTGGAGATTCTTCGCGCATAGAATGTACTGCCATTCCTTCGGATTCCATTCCTGCATCTGTAAATATTCATTCGGTTTCTGTAATAAATAACAGCAGCATTAAAGTAAGCTGGGAAAGGAGTTTCCGGAAGGATTTTTATTATTACAAATTATACAGGAAACGAAATATAGACAGTGAAGATTATGTGCTTGACCAGGTATTCCTGAAGGATCCTAATGATACTGTTTTTATTGATAACGATGTTGACGTGCAAAATATATCGTATTCCTATAAGATCCTCATGGGTACCCAATGCGGATTAACAAGTTCTGACGGAAGGTACGGAGCATCCATTGTGCTGCGCGGTTTTACGGTTCCGTTTGAGAACCATGTCTATTGGAATCCATATATGCAATGGCAAAACGGGGTAGGGGATTATGAAATTTTCCGGAGAGATACAAGCCTTCAATTTACATCCATGTATACTTCAAAAACTGCTTCATTTGCAGACGATAGCCTTAACTATGACTGGGGCCTGTATCATTACAAGATCATAGCGCATGAAAACGGTAACGACGGACTTAGTGAATCAAACGAATTACAGTTGATACAGTCACCGGTGATCTATGCCGCCAATGTATTTACTCCCAATAACGATAGCCTGAACGATGCCTGGATCCCTGCCATGGCATTTGTGAAGGATATACAGCTGAAGATATTTAATCGCTGGGGAGCCCTTGTATGGCAAAGCAATGACAAAAAATCCTGCTGGCCGGGTAAATACCTAGATGATGATCCCTTTAATAATGTTTTTATCTGGCAGGCACAATACACCGGTTGGGATAAGAGCACTAATTATAAGCTTGGCAATATCACGATATTGAAGTAAAAGCCATTAATTTGCACCCTTAAAGAGTATTTTTAACCAAGGGGCATTTATCAGTAATGGTATTCAGCAGTATAGTTTTCTTACTTTATTTTCTTCCGGCTTTCCTGGTGCTTTATCATCTGGCAGGAAAACGCTTGAAAAATATTGTTATCCTTGTGTCCAGTATTTTCTTTTATAGCTGGGGTGCGCCGAAATTTATTTTTGTTTTACTGGGAACAACTTTCATTGATTTTTACCTTGTGAAATGGATGTGGAAAATGGATGATTCCGCAGGGAAAAAATGGCTGCTGACTTTTTCTGTTTGCATGAATGTCGGCTTGTTGTTTTATTTCAAGTACTCCAATTTTTTTATTGATAACCTGAATCATTTATTGCCGCACGTCGGTGTGCATACCATACAATGGGCGAAACTGATATTACCTATTGGGATTTCATTTTACACTTTTGAAACGCTGACCTACGTCATAGATGTGTACCGCAAGGTGCATAAACCGCTGGATAATTTCTGGGATTACCAGTTGTACATTATTTTATTTCCCAAGCTTATTGCGGGGCCCATTATCCGTTACCATGAAATAGCGGACCAGATCACTGACAGGAGTGCCAATGAAACGATTGATAACAAACTCAGCGGTTTCTATCGTTTTATCATCGGCCTTTCAAAAAAAGTATTGATCGCGAATGTGCTGGGTGAACAGGTGGATTCCGTATTTGGACTGCAACCACACGAGCTGACCTTTACTGCTGCCTGGGTGGGAATTATCTGCTATACCTTCCAGATCTATTTTGATTTTTCAGGATATTCCGATATGGCGATTGGCATCGGTAAAATGATAGGCTTTAAATTTCCTGAAAATTTTGATAATCCTTACACTTCTCAAAGTATTACAGAATTCTGGAGAAGGTGGCATATCAGCCTCGGGAAATGGATGAAAAATTATCTGTACATTCCATTGGGCGGCAACAGGGTGGATTCCAAATGGCGGTTGTATTTCAACCTTTGGCTGGTATTCCTTGCATC
>CAILMK010000613.1 GCA_903835275.1 uncultured bacterium
AAAATTGGTTTCCTTGAAATTCAGTCCGCGGTAATAATATGCCTCGGCAAGATTTTGATCCGTAGTAATGGCCATATTCAGGTATCTAAAAGACTCGTCGCGATTCTGTATATGATAAAAGATCCTGCCCAGGCCAATCATGGCGATGGTGTTTTTCGGGTCTTTCTGAAGAACTTTTTTATAGGCACTTACTGCCTTTGTAATGATGGCATGGTCCTCATTGGTTTTAGCGTAATACAGGAATATATCCACCCTGTTAGTGTCCTTTCTGAGCGCAGAATCAAGATCACCAATGGCGTGGATAGTATCTTTCAGGGCCATGAATAATTGCGCGCGATGAAAAAGCGGACTGGCATCTTCCGGATGATCCTTTATCTCGGCATCCAGCTCCTTATGCAAAGAATCCAAACCACGTGTACTGAAATTGCTGATCCTGAAATCATCTTTTCCGGACTGGTGATTACATGAAAAGAAGACAATTGCCAAAAGCGGCAACAGTATTAAAAAACGGAATGGATTAAAGCAATTTTTGCTGCAAATGATATTCATACCCTGCAAAGGTAATGATGTAAATAGTAAAGTCAGAATCCTGGAAAGGGAATTAAGCGGCAAGCCGGGCCTTATGCCTCATGGTCTTTATCATCTTGTATACCCCGATAAGTATACCGAGCCCGCGCAGGAGCACCAAAGCAATCAAGGCAAGAGCCAGACCACTATGATCACTGATAATGAATGGGATAAAAGTAAACGCCAGCATTTTGAATAGTTCTTTTGAACGTACTTAAAAACGTTCAGAGGTGCAAAATTATTACATTTAACGCATCTTTTCCTAAAAAATTCTCATTAACCACTGCATTCTTTTCCGAACTCCATCGGACATTCCATGTTCTAAAGAGGGGGGCGGCATGGATACCACCCTGCCTGTCACCACTTGAGGATCAGGAATTGGATTGCTTATTTCATGATCCAAAATGGATTGAACAAACACATTTTGCTGGAACTCCAGGGTATGTTGCTTGCCAATCGCACCAAAATTGGTCCCGAGTTCATCCCGCAATTTTCTATTTTTATATAAATAATAGACCCCATCCACCATACTGCACATATCATTCGATTTAAATAACCAGGCATTATCGTTATGGGTAAGGATATCTGCAATTACTTGTGATTGAGGCGCTATAACGGGCAGGCCAAAGCTCATGGCTTCATAAACAGATTTTGGCAAAGTATCCTTGATTTGAGGAACGGCCAGCAAATCGGACTCTGAATAGAATTTATACAGGCCGTTGGTATGGGTTACTTCCGGATGGAAACGGACATGATCTGTTAGCTTGCACTTGATTACCAGTTGCTGCATGGCAAAAAGGTCTTTGCATTTACCAATAATATCAAGGTTGACCGGCACCCCTATTTTAAGGAGAGATTCTACAGAATGCACAAGGCTATCCAATCCAGCATCGTTGTATTCGCATATATAAAGAAGTTTAAGATTGGCATTAACAGCCCCCGACTTAAAATTCTCAATATCCTTTTCGCTGATCCTCGGGAAATGGATCAGCCGAGTATTGGGATGTGTGAACTTGTACCTGTCCAGCATTTTTTGACCGACAGCCAAAACAAGTTCTTTTCTTCCTTTACTGACCAATGCTGATTCCATCCATGAAAGAAGTTTTTTCTTGAGATCACTGTTTTTGCCATAAGTAGCGTGAGCCATGTGTGCATACGCATTCTGCCGGGCTAAAAATATAACCTTTGGTGAATGCCTCCATCCCCTGCTTGCAATCCATATCAAAAAACTGACCGGATGCGGCCATGCAAGGCATAAATAATCATTCTTACTGCACACTTTTTTCATTTGTTTGATCAACGCAGGCAGATAGAAAAAATACTGGAAAA
>CAILMK010000614.1 GCA_903835275.1 uncultured bacterium
AGGAGGGAACACCAAGTTAAATCCGGAAAGCTGGATCTCAAAATAAGAATATAAAATAATAATTTTTAGCCCAACGAATAAAAAAACAGATGCTTGTAAAAACATTTGGAAGTGCAGTCCACGGAGTAGATGCACGCACAATCACTGTTGAAGTGAATGTTGATGCCGGAGGAACGGGATTTGCTATCGTAGGCCTTCCTGATAATGCGGTTCGCGAAAGTTTTAATCGCGTGGAAGCTGCAATAAAAAACACGGGATTGACAATGACCCGCAAAAGAATTGTGATCAATATGGCACCTGCGGATATCCGCAAAGAGGGTTCCGCGTATGACCTCACCATTGCCATAGGCCTTCTTGCCGCATCTGACCAGTGCAATGTAGAGTTACTCGATAAATATATTATCATGGGCGAACTTTCCCTTGATGGAAGTTTAATGCCTATCAGAGGTGCGCTGCCTATTGCCATACAGGCAAGAAAAGAAGGATACAAGGGAATCATACTCCCTAAACAAAATGCACGCGAAGCTGCCATTGTAGATTCGCTGGATGTGTATGGAATTGAACATATCCGTGAGGCACTGGAATTTTTGAATGGCACACTTGAACTGGAAACTACTGTAGTAAATACCCGCGAGGAATTTCTTGAAAGCAGCAATTCTTACGAGTTTGATTTTTCTGATGTAAAAGGGCAGGAAAACATCAAGCGTTCTTTGGAAATTGCCGCTGCCGGCGGACATAATGTAATATTGATCGGTCCTCCCGGTGCAGGCAAAACCATGCTTGCAAAAAGATTGCCGACTATTTTGCCTCCGCTCAATTTACATGAAGCACTGGAGACAACTAAAATACATTCCGTAGCAGGACACATGGCGCGAAACACTTCGCTTATTTCTGTGAGGCCATTTCGTTCGCCCCACCATACCATCAGTTATGTAACAGTAAGCAAAATGCGGTTGTCATAAGCTATTTATTTATCAGCCCTTTAAATTTTAAAATTTTGCTTTATACCCCTGTTCTAACCTATACTATTTTAATATTTAACTGTCTATTAGGAGGTGGAAATTGCCCTGACTCTGGTGATGCAAGGTCTCACAAAGTACAAAACTTAAATATCCTAAAGAATAGACATACACCCCCTACATCCAACGATATAGTAAATTCAGTAACCATTGACAGCTTATTGAATTCAAAGGACAACCCAACGGCTTTTGATGAGAGCAAAGCTATATCAATTGAAGGTTACATCATAAAGGCCAAAGAGGAAAAATCGGAATCTTGCAACTGCCATTCAAAAGACCCGAATGATTGGGATTATCATTTATACTTTGCACCGACCAGCTACCAAAAAAAAATATCTGAAACCGTTGTAATCGAAATAACACCCTATTCAAGAAAGTTGCATCCAGAATATACCTTTCAATATATCCAAAGTATAATAGGCAAGAAAGTTAAAATAACTGGCTGGTTGATGTATGACTTTGAACATACCAATGTATCACAACAATTCAACCCAGAGGCAAAGAAGATATATAGAAAGACAGTCTGGGAAATACATCCAATTACTTCAATCCAATTAATGGATTGACTAAATTTGATTTTTATTTTTTCATTTCGGAATCATCTTTTTTATCTTTTGTA
>CAILMK010000615.1 GCA_903835275.1 uncultured bacterium
CCACGCACCAATGCGTGCGTCAATCTATCCTGAACAGTTCCGTTGCGCCACTCTTCGGCAACAACTTCTGCTTTTCCTTTTTGCTTGATTGTTTCCGCAAAATCAACCAGTCTTTCCGTAGAATCCGGACGACGATTCAATAAAACGTCCTCCACTTTTTCAAGTAATTCCTTCGGGATTTCCTCATAAATTTCCAACTGTCCTGCATTCACAATTCCCATATCCATACCTGCCTTGATGGCATGATATAAAAATGCGGAATGTATTGCTTCACGTACGGTATCGTTACCACGGAAGGAGAAAGATACATTGGAAACACCGCCGCTCACTTTAGCCAGCGGAAGATTTTCCTTGATCCATTTTGTTGCCTTTATATAATCTACCGCATAGTTATTATGCTCTTCGATACCTGTGGCAACTGTTAAAATATTCGGGTCGAAAATAATATCCTGTGGAGGAAAGCCTACTTCTTCTGTCAATATTTTGTAAGCCTTTGCGCAAATCTGTATCCTGCGTTCGTAATTATCTGCCTGGCCTTGTTCATCAAATGCCATGACAACAACAGCCGCGCCGTATTGAAGAACGCGTCGCGCCATATTTTTGAACGCTTCTTCGCCTTCCTTCATGGAAATTGAATTCACAACGCTTTTTCCCTGGCAGCATTTCAATCCGGCTTCAATTACACTCCATTTGGAGGAATCCACCATGAAAGGCAATTTTGCGATATCAGGTTCTGCCGCCATGAGGTTGATGAATTTCGCCATCACTTCTTCGGAATCCAGCATCCCTTCATCCATATTGATATCGAGTACCTGTGCACCGCCGTCCACCTGGTCGCGTGCTACGCTGAGTGCTTCCTCATAATTTCCATTCACGATCAAGCGAGCAAATTTTCTGGAACCGGTTACGTTAGTACGTTCACCTATGTTCATGAAGTTTGCATTTTCACGAACCACTACAGGTTCCAGTCCGCTGAGGCGAAGGAAGGGCAGGGGCTCTGCGGGTGTGCGCGGTTCCTTGTGTTCCGCAGCTTCCACCATCAGCTTGATGTGATCCGGAGTAGTTCCGCAGCAACCGCCAATGATATTCACAAAACTATTCTGTATATAATCTTCCATCACTTCCGCCATTTGCGAAGGCGTTTCGTCGTATCCACCGAATGCATTTGGCAACCCGGCATTTGGATAAAGCGAAGTAAAACAGGAAGCGTGTTTGGATAATTCCTCTATGAAAGGACGCATCTGCGCCACACCAAGTGCGCAGTTCAGTCCTACGGAAATAAGATTTTTTGTATGCGAAATAGAGATCCAGAATGCCTCAGTCGTTTGCCCGGAAAGGGTACGGCCGCTCATATCTACGATCGTACCGGAGATCATGATCGGTATTTGGATCTTGTTTACACGGCAATATTCATCAATGGCAAAAATTCCTGCCTTGCAATTCAGGGTATCAAATACGGTTTCAAGAAGGATAATATCTGCTCCTCCATCAATAAGTCCACGTACTTGCTCGGTATAGGAAGCAACCACTTGATCCCAGGTAACTGAACGGTAACCCGGATCATTTACATCCGGAGAAAGTGAAAGCGAACGGTTCAGCGGCCCGATGGAACCTGCCACAAAACGCGGCTTGTTTGGGGTTTTTGCATTGTACTCAGCGCAAGCTTCCTTGGCAAGGCGTGCGGCGGCAACATTCATTTCGTAGGCAAGGTCCTGCATTCCGAAATCTTCCATGGCAATGGAAGTGGATCCGAAAGTATTGGTTTCAATGATGTCAGCTCCGGCTTCAAGATATGCTTTATGGATATCCCTGATCATGTCAGGCTGGGTCATTACAAACAGGTCATTGAAGCCTTTTAAGTCTCTATGCCAGTCCTTGAAGCGTTCGCCGCGGTAGGTCTCCTCTGTCGGTTTATAGCGCTGGATCATCGTACCCATCGCTCCGTCAATGATTAGTATCCGCTTCTTTAGCAGGTCTTTAAGCTGATTAAATGTAGTATTTCCCATTTGCATATTTCGCCCTATTGCAAGCATTGTGCCGAGCTGGCACTCAATGAACCCGAACAATAAGTTGTTTCAACCTGCAAAATTACAGTATAAAGAGGCTTTTTTCAGGATTTGCTGCGTTTTTTCCGCCAATGTTTATCTTGTAGTGCTATAAAGAGGAGGGTTTGCGTTTTTTTTTGCCATATTTAGTTTAGTAACAATTCCGTAACTTTGTCAATAGCATGACACGGAAATTTTTACTTGGGATAATTTTAGCACTGATGCTTTCTTTTTCCCTGAAAGCTGCAGATACAGTTTTTGTAGGCAAAGGAGCTAAATTGGATACCTTTAGCAAGGGCAACTTGTTCCCAATTACCATTTCGGGAATGACGCCGAAAATTATAAATTCATCGTATGGCTTGGAATACATAAACGTGAATATAAAAGCAGGCCTCGACAATGACCTGTATATTTATCTAGTGGATCCTAACGGGAGCTATTATCCTCTTTCCCTTGCCGGAGGGGGGAATTACAGGAATTTTGACAGCACTTTTTTTACCGATACGGCCTCACCTGCGGTATTTTTTGGGAAAGGCCCTTTTAAAGGGTATTACAGGCCTGAAACTTTAATGCGCCAGATCAATAATGGACAAGCCATAAACGGCACATGGTATCTTTTGGTATACGATTACAATTTGGCCCGGAAGGATGTGGTGGTCAACTGGAGTATGAAATTTTCAAATCATCCTGATGCGGATTATCCACTTGATAGCTCCAACCTTCCGATTCTTGCCATTAACACTCACGGCGTCACGGTTCCCTGGTATGATCCAATGGCCCCTTGTGATTTACACTTTATTGATAACGTTAGTGGAAAATATAATTATTTGAAGGACTCCCTGAATTTTAATGGACATTGCGGTATTACGCTTCATGGGAATTATTCGAGATATTTTCCGAAGTTGTCTTATTCTATTGAAATGCGGGATTCGAACCAGAATGTAATAGACACTTCAGTGTTGGGAATGCCGAAGGGACATGATTTTGCACTCGTTGCAAATTATATTGACAGGACTTTACTTCGCAATGCCATAGCGCAACATATTTTTGGTTCAATGGGTAATTATACTCCAAGGTTCAGGCATGTTGAAGTGGTATTGAATGGAATTTACCAGGGAGTTTTTCTTTTTATCGAAAAAATAAAAATAGCAAAAACGAGGGTTAATATTGCGAAACTCGATACTTCTTCTTATAGCGGAGATTCCCTTACAGGGGGCTATATGTTAAAACAGGATTGGCATGGCAATTCAGGCTGGAATTCCAAATATTATATGCCGGTGGATACGACATGGTTTCCTTATTTTAGGTTTGAAAGTCCAGCGATACCTTCCGCTCCACAGCAAGCATATATTCAATCGTATTTCGATAGTTTTGAAACTGCGATTTATGGCACAAGCAAAAAGAGCGGACTTGGAAACTGGAGGGATTTCGGAGACGAAAAATGCATGGGTGATTTTTTCCTTACCCAGGAATTAACACGGAACCTGGATGGATTTAGGGCAAGCTTTTATATGTACAAGGACCGAAACAGCAGGGATCGGCATATACATCTGGGACCTGTCTGGGATTTTGATTTTTCGCTTTATAATTACGCATGGAATGATGCAAATGACCAGTCGCCCACTGCATGGCAGTATCAATCCGGATGGGATGCAGGTTTTTGGTGGGCTAAACTTTTTGGAACCGAAGGCTACGGGCGGGGAGATGGAGCATGGAAAAATAATTTAAAATGCAACTGGACTGTGTATCGAAGACATGACTTAAGCCAAACATCCATGGACCATTGGATCGATAGTAATGTAGCCCTCATCAATACAGCACAAAAAAGAAATTTCATAGAATGGGGAGAATTCGGCAATAACCAGGGAGTTCTTGGAGGGGCATGGTTTTATGCCAAGACCTACATTCAGGAAGTGGATACACTCAAGGGTTGGATACACCGTCGCTTAAAATGGATGGACAAATATCTGCCGGGTACTTGCAACAGGGATATAGATCCTCCGACTGTAGCCCTCAATGGATTTGATACTGTCTTCCTGGAAGTAAATACTTCGTATAGGGATTCAGGAATAACCTATCGTGACAATTACGGAGATACCAATGTAACTGTTATTAAAGGAAGCAATCTTGATACCTCTACTTTGGGAACCTATGTGATCTCGTATTTCCTTTCGGATAAAGCAGGAAATAAAACAAATATTCAAAGAGTGGTAATTGTCATTGATACTATTCCTCCAACGATAACTTTTATTAATGGTGATACTGTGAAAGCCGAGGTCTTAGTGAAATACAAGGATATTAATGTGGTCATTGCTGATAATTATGATTTGAATCCTATAGTAAACAAATGGGGTAGTTTTAATTTTGCCAATGATATTCCTGATTCTCTGGGATATTTTACAATGTGGTATAAGGCTACTGACCAAAGCGGGAATATGGATTCAGCAATGAAAGTAATTCATGTTGTGGATACTAAAGCGCCATCAATATGGTTTGGTGGTAGGGATACTGTCAGGCTTGAGGTGTATGATACATATTCGGATACTGATGTTTATTTAAAAGATAATTTTGATAAGAATCCTGTTTTATCTTCACATGGCAATTTAAAGAATTATAAAACTGACAGCCTTGGAATATTTAAAATCTGTTATATTGCAAAAGATTTTTCAGGGAACAGGGATTCAATAGTAAGAACACTTATTGTTTTTGATTCTATCCCACCGGTATTGAAATTGAATGGAACAGACAGTGTTTTTGTGTTTCAGGATAGTTCCTATAATGATGCGGGATATATTGTAAGTGATAATTATGATAAACATCCCGGGATCGATACTTCAGGGAATTTTAAAGATACAAGGAATACAGGAGTGTATTCAATAACGTATCAGGCAACTGATCAATCCCTGAATAATAGTTTAAAGGTAAGCAGGATAGTAACGGTATCAATGGCAAAAGATACCAGTTCCGGTATTGATAATTCAAATCTATCAGCCCAGAATATTCAGGTATACCCCAACCCGGGAAGCGGACAATTTCAAGTGAGTATAAAATTAAATTCAAACTCTAAAGCCTATATCAACGTATATGATGAAATGGGAAGAGAGCTGGAAGGTTTGCGTAGGGACGTCACCAATGGATGGAGTGGAATATTACATCTTGAAAATGAACCTGCAGGAATTTATACATTGAAACTGCAAACAGAAACAAGTGCTGCCACAAGAAGATTGATTTTGATTAAATAGAATTGCTAAAAATATTTTGATGCTGCGAAAACTGTGTGTTTTAGTTGTTGTGCTTATTTCCTTTTTGTCAGTAAAAGCTGCTGATACTGTATTTGTTGCTAAAGGAGGAAAGATCGATTCCCAATATAAATATTTTCCGCTAACCATCAAGGGTATGAAGCCTTCTGTTCTGAACGGTTCGTTTGGCCTGGAGCATGTAAATATCAAGATCAAGTCGGTTAATAATTATAACATTCAGGTATATTTGATAGATCCGTTGAGTAATTCGTATTGCCTTAGCTATGGTGACGGAGGTATCGGTAAAAATTTTGACAGTACTTTCTTTACAGATAGTTA
>CAILMK010000616.1 GCA_903835275.1 uncultured bacterium
CATGATCTCCAGTTTCTGCATTTCAACTTCCTTGGTAAGGGCTAGAAACTCCCTGTTATTCTTTACCTTGGACTGTTGCGCTTCGTATTTAACGATTTGAGCATTTGCATCCTTGATGAACTTTTTGCGTTCGTCACCGGATTTTTGCAAATTAGTAAGTTCTGCATTCAGATTTTCAATCCTTGTTTCCAGGCCTTGAATCTCATCTTCCAGATCGCTCACTTCCATTGGAAGCTCGCCTCTTACACTTTTAATTTTATCAATTTGGGTATCAATCAATTGAAGATTGAAAAGACTTTTTAACTTTTGTTCTACCGTTGCTTCCATCTAAAAATAATTAACAGGATTGGTATTGATCAGCGTTTTTAAGAGTGCAAAATTACGAAATTTTTCGTGAATTGCATCATGTAATAAATCAATTGTAAACCGCTCACTTTCAAAGTGTCCTACATCGGCGATCAAAATTTTGCCTTCTGCGTCAAAGAATTGATGGTATTTGAAGTCGGCAGTAATGAAGGCATCGGCTCCATTTGCCATGGCTGCTTTCAACAAAAAGCTACCGGAGCCGCCGCAAACAGCCACTCTTTTAATTTCCTTATTCAACAAATCTGTATGACGTATGCAGGAAGTGTGCATGGTATCTTTAACAAATTTCAGGAAATTTGGTTCATTCATTGCCTCCGGTAATTCCCCGATCATCCCTGCTCCTATCTCCTGGTTCTCATTATCAAGGGATATCAATTCATAAGCCACTTCTTCATAAGGATGCGCGGAGAACAAGGCCCGCAAAACCTTTCCTTCCAGATAAGCGGGAAAAACGACACTTATGCGCTGTTCATCCTGCTTAGAAAGTTCGTTTACATTGCCAATACATGGCGTTGCGCCGGGCAATGCCCGAAATGTTCCTTTGCCTTCCACATTAAAACTGCAACTATCATAGTCCCCGATGGAACCCGCGCCGGCGGACCATAATGCTTCGCGCACTGCATCCGGCACATTTTTGCCATTATCAAGAGTCTTATCCGGAACGTATGTAATGAGTTGTTTTAAGAGTCCTGTTTTTGGTTCTAAAATTTTGCAATTTTCAAGCCCCAGCACATCGCATATTTTCCTGTTTACACCGGTAGAAACATTATCCAGGTTGGTATGAATGGCGTAAATGGCAATATTATTTTTAATAGCAGAAATGATTATTCTTTCTGTTGAATTTTTGCTGTTCAGCTTTTTAATGCCGCTAAAAATTAAAGGATGATGCGAAATAATAATATCGCATTTATTTTCAATCGCCTCCCTGATAACTTCTTCGGTTACATCCAGTGAGATCAATGCCTTGCTGATTTCTGAAGCAGGATCACCTATCAAAAGCCCTGAATTATCGTAGCTCTCCTGCAATGAAAGTGGAGCGAGTGATTCCAGAAAAGAAGTAAGTTCTCGAATAAGCATGATTGAAAAATTTACGCAAAGATAATGGAAAAGACCACAGTCCACAGACGACAGACCACCGTATTCTCTTATAAATTAATTTTACTTCAGACGTGTTGAACCGGTTTGGCAGGACTTAGTAAAATTTTACGAATTGCCATTGCCATTCCTGCAACGAAAAACAATAAAGCACCAAGGATCAATAACAAACTAATCGCTTCCACGTCATTATTTACCTGCATTAAATAGCCTGATAAAAACAGGCAGGATATCGAAAGCAAATACATCACCGTGATGAGGGAATTGAGCATCACAACTTTTAATTGATTCCTGAAAACCAATAAAAAAGTACCGGTAAGCAATTGAAAAGTGGCAAGCAGCCAGACTATTATTGCATAATCATGTTTATAGGTCAGAAAACCACATATCAGGAAACATAACCCCGAGAAAAGGAATCTCCAATATTTAGTTTGCCATTTCATAACATATTTTTAACAAAGATAACAAATTTCTATTAAAATTTTGTGGACTGCGGTCTGCCGTCTGTGGACTGTCCTCTTTTTCCTATCTTTGCCAAAAAGAGAAATATTGTCCTTTCTTAGATTCCTCCTTCTGCCCTTTGCGATTCTCTATGGAGGAATCACCGCCCTGCGCAATTTTTTATATGATACCGGAATCCTGAAATCACACTCTTTTAATGTTCCGGTCATAGGCATAGGAAATCTTTCCACAGGAGGCACAGGCAAGACCCCCATGGCGGAATACATCATTCAATTATTGCTGGATGCCGGTTACAAACCTGCCCTGCTGAGCCGTGGTTATGGAAGAAAAACAAAAGGCTATATGCTTGCCAATGCTGCCACCAATGCAGAACAAATTGGCGATGAGCCTTACCAGATATTCCGTAAATTCAGCAATATTACCGTTGCAGTTTGTGAGGACCGCGTGGAAGGAATAAAAAGCATTCAGCGGGATAGAAACAATGTAAATGTAATTGTACTTGATGATTGTTTTCAGCACAGAAGACTGCACGCCGGATTTTATATCTTGCTTACCGATTATAACAATCCTTATTACTGCGATTTTCTTTTGCCTGCCGGAAACCTCAGGGAAGGCATTTCAGGAAGAAAGCGCGCAAATATTGTGCTGATGACCAAATGCCCCTACGTAGATACTGACCTGCCAAGGGCAAACCTGATAGCACGACTTAAACCTTTGCATCAGCAGCAGGTTTTCTTTACCGGAATGAAATATTTTCACGCTATTTCAGCTTCCAATAATGAAAATTTGAGTGAGCTCAGGGCATATTCCATACTTGGATTTTCAGGTATTGCCCATCCGGAATCATTTATCAGTTTTATAAAAAATAATTCATTTACCTATAAGCATCTTTCCTTCGGGGATCACCATGATTATACTGATAAGGATTTAGAATACATCGCCATGGAATTTGATAAATTGCAGGGGCCAAAGATCATCCTTACCACGGAAAAAGACTGGCGCAGGCTGGAAAACAAACTGCCTCCAACCTATGATAAAAACCTGAAATCATTGGACAGGAGAACCATTTATTATTTACCCATAGGCATGCGCTGGGATGCCATGGAAAAACGAAATTTTGACTTAAAAATACTGGATAATGTTCGAAAAAATACAACAGAGCGCTGAATTCATAAAATCAAAAAATGATTACCAGCCATACATTGGTATCATACTCGGGACAGGTCTTGGCGGGCTTGTGAATGAAATAGAAATTGAATTCAGCATTGAATATACTGACATCCCCAATTTCCCCGTTTCCACGGTAGAAAGTCATAAGGGCCGCCTGATTTTCGGCAAACTCTCCGGCAAAAAAGTAGTAGCGATGCAGGGTCGCTTTCACTACTACGAAGGCTATGGTATGCAGGATGTCGTTTTCCCTGTGCGGGTGATGAAACAACTCGGCATTAAATACCTAATCGTTTCCAACGCATCCGGGGCACTCAATCCTGATATACATTCGGGGGATATTGTCATTATTAATGATCATATCAATTTACAATTAGGGAATCCACTCATAGGGAAGAACATTGATATTCTCGGTCCGCGTTTTCCGGATATGAGCGAGCCTTATGACGAATCACTAATTGCTGCAGCCAACAATATTGCACGCGAAAATAAAATCCATTATCACAACGGCGTTTATGTAGCTGTATCCGGGCCAAACCTGGAAACAAAAGCCGAATATAAATATCTGCGGATAATAGGAGCCGATATAGTTGGGATGAGTACCGTTCCGGAAATTATTGCCGCCCGTCATGCCGGAATTCCCTGCTTTGCCATTTCAGTGGTAAC
>CAILMK010000617.1 GCA_903835275.1 uncultured bacterium
AGGATTATGATCTTGTCATCAGTGATTTTGAACCGGTATCAGCCTGGGCATGCTTTTATAAAAATAAGCCCTGCATTGCACTTAGTCACCAAAGCGCAGTGATAGCCAAGGGCACCCCGCAACCCAAGAAAAAAGATTTTTTCGGAATATCACTGTTGAAATACTATGCTCCATCCACTGTGCAGTATAGTTTTCATTTTGCACGTTTTACCGATACAATGTTTACACCGGTTATCCGCAGAGAAGTCAGGGAAATGAAAGTGACAGATAACGGGCATTATACCGTTTATCTTCCTGCCTATGATGATGATAGGCTGATGGAAAATCTATCGCAGTTTCCTGATGTAAAATGGGAGGTTTTCTCCAAGCATAACAAAAAGGCGTTCAAGAAAGGAAATGTAAGCATACGCCCCATTAATAATGAAGCATTTTTGAAAAGCATGGCAAGCGGAAAGGGAGTGCTTTGCGGCGCCGGTTTTGAAACGCCTGCCGAAGCATTGTTCCTGGGCAAAAAACTCATGGTCATCCCGATGAAGCACCAGTACGAGCAAAAATGCAATGCACGTACCCTGGAATACATGGGTGTTCCCGTTATAAAAAGTCTCAAGGAGAAGCACCACTCAAAAATTGATAATTGGCTCAAAAAAGGGAAGGTATTAAAGGTGAATTACCCGGATATCACCGAGGATATCATCGATACCATTATTATGAAACATTATCAGCCCGCATCAGCACCGGTAAGGCGTCTGCGCACCACTATGCGTCCGCATTTGCAGCCGGCGAGCATCTGATTGGGTAAAAAATAATATTTTAGGTAACGTTTGGAAGCAATATGTTGTTAATCTCTTCATATTGCTTAAAATTCAAATCCATTGCAACGATCAGACTTCGGTGAAGATTTCAAGTGGGGCGTTTCCAGTGCTGCACACCAGATAGAAGGAGCGCATCTTACAGATGATAAGGGTCCATCCATCTGGGATCATTTTTCCTCTCAAAAAGGAAAGATTGCCAATAATCATAATGCGAATCAGTCGTCTGATTTCTACAATCTTTATCCGCAGGATCTGGATATCATGCATTCCATGTCCATTCCGAATTTTCGCTTTTCCATCAGTTGGCCTCGCGTCATGCCTGATGGAGTTACCGTTAACAGGAAAGGTCTCGATTTTTATCACCGTGTCATAGACAAATGCCTTGAAAATGGGATTGAGCCCTGGGTAACCCTTTATCATTGGGATTTACCACTGGCATTGCATCATAAGGGCGGTTGGGAAAACCGCGAGATTCTAGGATGGTTTTCAGAATACGTCCAGCTATGTGCCCGCGAATTTGGTGGCAAGGTAAAACACTGGATGGTGTTGAATGAGCCCATGGTATTTACCGGCGCAGGTTATTTTCTGGGCATTCACGCTCCGGGACATCGTGGTTTGGGACGTTTTTTAAAAGCAGTTCATCATGCAGCGCTGGCACAGGCAAAAGGAGGACGAATCCTTAAACAGGAATTGCCACAGTCACAAGTCGGAACTACTTTTTCGTGTTCTTATCTGACGCCTTTTTCTAATAGTGAAAGGGATGCAGTAGCAGTTAAACGTGCAGATGCCTTGCTGAACAGGCTTTTTATAGAGCCTTCCCTGGGTTTGGGATATCCGTCAAAAGATTTACTCTTGCTGGAAAGAATGGAGAAATATTTTTATGCCAATGATGAAAAGAATCTGCAATTTGATTTTGACTTTATAGGCATACAGAATTATACCCGTGAAGTGATCAAGCATTCATGGTTTACGCCAATGATCCACGCAAAGATCATTCCTCCCAATAAACGCGGCGTAGAAGCCACTGTTATGAACTGGGAAGTATATCCCGAAAGCATTTATGAAATGCTTAAAAAATTCTCTTCGTATCGCGGAGTAAAAAAGGTGATCGTCACTGAAAACGGCTCTGCATTCCCTGATAAAGTTGAAAATGGAACTGTAAATGATCCCAAACGCCTCACGTATCTTCAGGAAAACCTTGCGCAGGTTTTGCGCGCTAAAAATGAAGATATGTCCGTCGGTGGCTATTTTGTATGGACTTTCACTGATAATTTTGAATGGGCGGAAGGCTATCATCCGCGTTTCGGACTGGTTCATGTAAACTTCGAAACGCAGGAAAGGACCATTAAAAACTCCGGTTTGTGGTACAGGGATTTTCTGGAAGGAAATGATCTTGCCGAAAAGGAGAGCCAGTCGGTCCCCGCATTTCAGGATATTTCCCGCTCAAATCCCTGAAAAACCCAAAAACTTCCCGATTTTCCATATAATATTGATTTTTAATAACTTAGACGTTTTTCTTCATAAAGACGTCAGATGGAATTGTAATCCATTGTAAGTCAAACAACGCCGTTTTTGGGCTTTGTATGCCAGGGCTTTTTAAGTCGGGCAGGTATGGGTAAGACAATGTGACAGGAGAGCCTTAACTTCCCTAAAATAATAGTTAAATATCATGTTGTCAATTATTTAACATTCAAATTTTTTTTTTCAACAAACGAGGTAAGCATCAAATTCACTATTCCTTTTTAGTTAAATTTGTGAATTAGATTTCTAATACGATGGAAGAGCATTCAAACAGTTTCGAAGAGGAAAGCCGTCAGTTGGCGGAGCGATATGAGAAGCAAGCTGATGGAGATGCTCAAGGCTATTTCGAATCGGACGAATTCGAGACAATAATAGAGCATTATCTTCGGCACGGCAGCTACAGGAAAGCACTAAGTGTTACCGAAAGGGGAATAAACCAGTTTCCTTCCTCGGCCACTTTCATGGTGAAAAAAGCCATGCTGATTTCCCTGTTGGATAGCCGTTATGAGGAATCCATGCAGTTGCTGGAAAAAGCATTGGTATTTGAGCCCACCAATCCGGAGATATTTGAACAGATGGCGGTATTGCATGAAGACAATGGCAATTCCGACGAGGCGCTGACCTGCTATGACAGGGCCATTTCCTTTGGTGGTAATGTGGATGAAATAATTTTTGCGAAGGCATATATTTTCGAGGATATAGAAAAGTATTCCGATGCTGCTTCCTGCCTGGAAGAAGTATTGGAAAGGGACCCGAATAATTTCAATGCCATCTATGAACTGGCCTATTGTTACGATTACCTGGATCAGACGGATAAGAGCATAGACTTGTATTTAAAATACATTGAATTCAAGCCGTATTCCGCGGATGCATGGTTCAATATCGGGCTTTTATATTCCCGTCTGGAAAAATATACTGAGGCTATTGAAGCCTACGAATTCGCCACTTTTGCCGATAAAAAATATGTAAGCGCCCATTCCAACATGGGGCAGGTATACATTGTTCAGGAGAAATACGACCTCGCTATTGAAGCATTTGAGGCAGCCCTGAAACTGGAGCCGGAAAAATCCTATTATCATTGCCAGATAGGCAATTGCTATAAATTGCTGGAACGTTATGATGAGGCGCGCCGCTATTTCAGGAAGTCCATGGAGCTGGATGATAAAAATGCTGAGGCATGGTTCGGTATGGGACTTTCTTATTACTATGAGGACCGCATGCACCAGGCAATGTTCTACCTGAAAAAATCCATTTTACTGGCGCCGGAGCAGGATACGTATTGGTCCAACCTCGGGCATTGCGCGATGGAAATGGAAGAATATGATCTCTGTGAACACGCCTACAAAAAAGCACTTGAGCTTGGTGGCGAAGCAGATGTTTTTGAATACCTGAAGGACTTTATTTATATTCTTTACCTGAATGAAAAAAGCGATAAGGCGATAGAGAAGGTAAAAGAAAGTTTGTTCGAATGGAATAATCACCCGCATTTGCTCGTTATGCTTGCCGGATTGCTGTATGATACCGGCAGGACTGCGCAGGCGGATGATGCGCTTGAATTTGCAATGGGCTTTGATTCGTCATCGTACGAAGTGCTTTTTGAGTATTTTGATGAACTGGAAAATAACGCGCACATCCTGGATATTATTAGCAGGTATAGGAATTAAACATATAAGGAGAAGATCCGGCATTTCCGCCATGATTAAATCTCTATGAAAATTGAATTGAACCAGATGAATTTTGAAATGTTGCAACTGCCCGTGCGCACAGCAAAGCCGCGCGAGGATGGACTTACCATGGTGATGGATAAAGGCGCAAGCCTTCGCGAAGCAGAGGATTTTGCTTCGGTGGCTTCCGGATATGTGGATCTTGTTAAACTGGGTTTCGGAACGGCTTTCGTTACTCCGAACCTCAAGGAAAAAATAAAGATCTACCATGATGCGGGTATGCCTGTTTACCTGGGCGGCACCTTGTTTGAAGCCTTTGTAGTGCGCAAGCAATTTGATCAATACAGGAAAATGTTATCTGATTTCGGATTGCGCTATGTGGAAGTTTCCGATGGATCACTTTCCATGCCGCATGATGAAAAATGTAATTATATCAGTACGCTGGCAAAGGATTTTACAGTTCTTTCCGAAGTGGGATCCAAGGATGCGGAAATAATTTTCGCGCCATACAAATGGATCGCGCTGATGAAGGCGGAACTGGAAGCCGGTTCCTGGAAAGTTGTAGCCGAAGCGCGCGAAAGCGGCAATGTGGGCATCTTCCGCGGTACAGGTGAAGTGCGCAGCGGACTGGTGGATGAAATACTCACACAGATCCCTGCGGATAAAGTACTCTGGGAAGCTCCCAATAAGCACCAGCAGGTATGGTTCATAAAACTACTCGGAGCCAATGTCAATCTCGGAAATATAGCACTCAATGAAGTGATCCCTCTTGAAACCATTCGTCTCGGCCTTCGCGGTGATACCTTCAAGCAGTTTTTGAATGGGAATGGCAGCGGCGGGAGTCATTGAGAAAACTTTATGGGTTTCTGGAGTAAAACAAAAATCAATAGTGAAAGTGAAGAGCCAATATTAACGGCTCTTGATAAACAGTGGGTGGAGAGCAACATGAAATGGTTGCGGCTAATGAAGCCGGAAAATAAGGCGCAATTTAGTTTTGATAAGATTAATTTCCCCGAAACATTTAAGGATAATGCGATTGATTCTTCAACTCTCGTTGCGGACATATCCAAATTGTTGTCACTCGATAATTCAATTATAGAAATAAATTTTATTGAGGATATAACAAGTACATACGGACTTCCATATTCGGCCCAAGAAATATTCAAATCCGATTTACAGGAAAATGATCATGGATACAAAATAATTTTGGGTGAATATATTATTAAACATCCCAAGCAGCATATAAACAGGATTATTTGCGAATGTATTAAGATTAAACTTCTGGAAGATGAAATTAGCTTTGATACAGGTTCAGATACTGATTCTTTCATCTTTTTGGCTGCAATCCATTATGGGTTTGGGTTGATATTATCTCAAAACTTAATTGATGTTGGAACCAAATCAGATGGTGCATGGGTGTCCAACTGGAGATACTCTTCGGCAATACCTTTTCAGGTAATGGCTTACGCATTGGCTTTTTATTGTGCCGGTGCAAATGCCGAAATTGATGAATGGGAAGACAGCTTATCAGATGAATTTAGAAGAGAATTACATTTATCGCATAAATTTGTAAAGTCTTCCATTTCTAAATCGATTCCAGAAAGAATGGATAATATTCTGGATGAAGATCAACTTTATAATCTTGCTTGTAATAAATTTAAAAAAGGACATTTAGAAGAGGCCATTTCAATTCTTCATAAGGTTGTAAAGAATACAAAGAATCAAAAATTGAAATTTCTCTCACTTCATAATATTGGATATTACTTACAAACACTGGGAAGGTACAAAGAAAGCATCGAATATTTTCATTTGGTTTTGGAGTATAATCCCGGGAATGCTTATGCAAATGACAATTTAGGCTTTGCATATGTCCTAACAGGCCAACCGGAAAAAGGAAAGTTTTACATTGATTTGGCAATTAACACAGGTGAAAGTAATTTAGCATATTCATATAGAAATACAGCATTATATTTTGGAGAAATTAAGGATATGGATCAAGCAGAAAAATATTTTCAAAAATCCTTAGAAATTCATGCGCCAGTTGATTTACTGGAATATTTTTACGGCAAGCATTTATTAGCGAAAGGAAAGAAAGATGATGCCATTGAATATTTAACCATAGCGGCAAATAAAGGAGAAATGGACGCATTAGAACTTTTGCAACAAGTAATCGAATAACCCCTACCTCTCTCCAAGCACATTCCTCATTTTCTCATTCGCGCTAGTATGCCTGATCTCATATTTTATTGAGTTGAGGCAATTCCTGCACAGGCAATCATCATAGGTAGCGGCGATATACTCTTTTTCAGATTCAGAAAAAGTCAATCCGTAGCACTGGCATTCGGTAATGTTGCCGGGTTTGCATTCAAAGTTTCCCTTGCATCGTGGACAATCTTTTATTTCATGAGTGGGCATTGGATATGATAATGAAGTGAGTTTATTCTTTGCAAATATAATCATTCGTGGAGTTCTTTTAGTGCAGCATGTAGTACGGGCAAGGTTCCTGCTGAATGACAGCTCGAGTGATTAATGCAGCATGTAGCGCTGGTAAGGTTCTTACAGAATGACAACTCAGAAGCGAGGAACTTGAATCTAAATTAATTTCATTAAATTTGTTATGATTAACCATAATATAATCCTTTAGTGCAAGAAATATTCCATCATATACCTGTGGAAATACTCAGGTTCTTCCAGGTGCTGATGTTTTCATTCCTCATCGGACTGGAACAAAGGCGGCATCATATCAATGATGAACCTGAAAGTCTTTTTGGTACGGACAGGACTTTTACCCTGATAGGGATACTTGGTTTCATCCTCTACATAATTGATTCGCGCACGCTGGCTCCCTTCCTGGGTGGTGGCGCAGTTGTATCTATGTTGCTGGGTTTATTCTACTGGCAGAAGGCAGCTGTAAAGAAAAAATACGGGATTACTTCTCTCGTGATTGCGCTCATCACTTATTGCATTGCACCGCTTGTTTTCACACAACCGGACTGGCTGGTACTTTTGATAGTTGTTTCGGTTTTAATATTAACGGAACTGAAGGAAACGCTTTTTGAATTCTCAAGGAAATTTGACAAGGACGAATTTATTATCCTTGCAAAATTCCTGATCCTGACCGGAGTTGTTCTGCCCTTGCTTCCGGATACTCCCATCTCGGAAACGATCAATATTTCTCCGTATAAATTCTGGTTATCCATCGTAGGTGTATCAGGACTTTCATACCTGAGTTACCTGCTGAAAAAATTCGTTTTTCCGAAATCAGGAATTATCCTCACCGGAATTCTTGGCGGATTGTATAGCAGTACTGCCACTACCATTATCCTTGCAAAAAAGAGCAAAGACCTGGATGGTGATTCAAAAGTGGTTCCTGCAATTATGCTTGCAACCGCAATGATGTACTTAAGAGTGTTTTTGCTTGCTGTGTTTTTCAATATGGAAATAGCCATTCATCTCATTCCGTTTTTTGCAATACTGATAGCGGTTTCCATAATACTTGCTATTTATTTTTTCAGGTTTACTACTGAAAAGGATGTGCCGCTTTCTCCTTATAAAGTGCTGGAAGCCCATGGGAATCCGCTCGAAATAAAAACCGCTGTTATATTTGCGGCACTGTTTATTTTCTTTTCTATTATTACGGGTTTCGTCCACAGGAAATTTGGAACAGGAGGGATAAATGCCCTTTCATTTATTGTGGGCGTTACGGATATTGATCCTTTTATTCTCAATCTTTTCCAGACTAAAATGGATATGGCAAATTCAATGATTGTAGTTGCTGTATTAAATGCGATCTCCAGCAATAACCTGATAAAAATGATTTACGGCATGAGCCTTTCGTCCAAAACCATTCGTATGAAACTACTTGCAGGATTTGGGATATTGGTCATCATCGGATTGATAATGTCCTTCTTTTTTCAAGGGTGATTTATTTTAAAGACAGCGATGAAATTTGTGGAGCTTAAATCCGAAATCCACAATCCGAAATCCGCAATCATTTATGTTGCGTCATCATCACCCTTTACATCCGTGCTGTCTTTTTTAGCTTTCTTGATGCGGGTATGACAATTGTAACTCTTGGTAATTTTCACACTGGGTTTCGGGAAGCGTCCTTTGGTGATACCGATGGTTTCATCTTTGTAGACTTTCTCCATGAATAATCCGAAGATTGGCAAGGCGGTTTTTGCACCTTCTCCCTGTTCCGTGGAGCGGAAGTGAATGCAACGGTCTTCACCGCCTACCCAGGAGCCGCCTACGAGGTCTTTACTTACTCCTACAAACCATCCGTCACTGTGGTTGCTGGAGGTTCCTGTTTTGCCGCCCAGTTCATTTCCTTCCTTGCCTTTGAAAAGATCGTATGCCCAGAGATTACTGGAAGTTCCACCTTCATCCAAACCACCTTTCAACATATCCAGAATAAGGAAAGCTGTTTCCTGCGTGACCGCTTGGCGCGTTTGCGAAGTGAATGTATAAATCACTTTTCCGTACTGGTCTTTTACTACGGAAATAAATTTCGGTTCTATCCATTTGCCATCATTTACAAATGTGGAATACGCACCTACCAGTTCAAACAAACTTACATCACTAGATCCGAGGCATATGGATGGGACTTCCGCCAGCGGACTTTGTATTCCGCAACGATGCGCATATTTTGCAACAGTGGTCCATCCAATTTTTTCCGTCATCTGTGCCGCGATGGAATTTATACTCATGGCAAGTGCGTGGCGGAGTGTCATACTGTCACCATCAAAAATGAAATCAGCATTGTGCGGACTCCAGCTTTTATTTTCACCGTTCTCAACATAATTGATCGTCACAGGACGGTTCACCATTCTATCGCAAGGGCCATAACCGCCTTCATCAAATGCAGCAGCATATACAAAAGGTTTGAAGGTAGATCCAGGTTGGCGTTTGCTTTGTTTTACGTGATCGTACTTGAAATATTTATAATTAATTCCGCCTACCCATGCTTTCACCAAACCTGTATGCGGATCCATTGCCATAAAGCCGGCATGAAGGAATTTTTTATAATAACTGATGGAATCAATAATGCTGAATGAAGTATCTTTTTCCCCTTTCCAGGTGAATATTTTTATCCTGCGTTTCCTGTTCAGCATCTTCGCCATCATCACAGGTTTATTGCCGAATTTTTTCTTCAGTGCTTTGTAATAATCTGTTTTTACAACCACGGAATCTATGAAGCCCGCCAGTTCATGATTGCGTTCATCCACCCAGGGATTTTCACCTTCCCAATGCTGGTCGAATCTTTTTTGCAAGGTGGACATGTGTTCTTCCACTGCGGCTTCCGCGCATTTTTGTATTCTGCTATCAATAGTGGTATATATTTTCAATCCATCGGAATAAAGATCATAACCATTTTTTTTGCACCAGGTATTCAGCGTATTGTTTACCACACCGCGCAGATAGGTTCCTGACCCTTCGTATGCCTGTTCAATAAATATTTCCCTTGGTATCGGATCATTTGAATACTGGTCATACTCTGATGGTGTGATCACGCGGTATTTTACCATTTGTTTCAAAACAGTATTGCGACGGGCAAGACAATTTTTAGGATTCGATATCGGACTGTAGTAGGAGGGAGCCTTGAGCAATCCCACCAACATGGCACTTTGGCTTACACTCAAACTATCCGGAGTAGTATTGAAAAAAGTTTTCGAAGCGGTTTTAACTCCAAAGGAATTACTGCCGAAGTCAACGGTATTCAAATACATCGTCAGGATCTCATCCTTGTTAAAATTAAATTCCAGCTTTACCGCAGTGGTCCATTCCTTGCTTTTGCTGATGAGTGTATTTACCACAGGAATGTATCCAAGCATTCCCTTGGAAACATCTTTTCTTGTTTTAAACAAGTTCTTGGCAAGCTGCTGGGTAAGCGTACTTCCACCTCGGTTGCCACCGCGGATATTTGCCCAGATTGCGGAAAAGAACGCCTGGAAATCAATACCGTGATGTTCATAAAAGCGTGCATCCTCTGTGGCAACGAGAGCTTTTATAAGCATCGGCGATATGTGCTTGAAATCAGCCGGAGTACGGTTTTCATTGAAATACCTGCCTATCATCACCCCATCGGAAGTATATAGCTCAGATGCCTGCGCCATTTTGGGATGCTTTAATTCAGTAACTGAAGGAGATTTCCCAAAAAGCCATAAAAGGTTAAGGTCAACAGCCACAAAATACAGGATGATAAACAGGAATAAGTACACGATCCACCTGAGAAACCTGTATTTCCTCCGTTTTTTAGGTTTTTCCGCTGAATCTTCCTTGTTTTCTTCCGTTGTAGTCAAAATTTAACCTCTTGGGTTTATTAATCCCGCAAAGTAACGAAATTGCACTCTGATATGGAAGCTCCCGGCAATATCAGTCGGTAGGTTTCTCAGATACAGGGATAAATATTTTTTGACCCCCGGGCAACGTTGCTGCAGGTTTCTGCATTTATGGTTTTGAAGTAATGATAAAAATAAACCCCGATATAATCAAAAAGTGTAAGAAAGGCGACACGTCTGCGCAGAAGCACGTCTTTGAAAAACTTTATACACCCATGTACCGTGTTTGTATGCGCTATTTGGGTATACAGGCGGATGCGGAGGATTGCCTGATGCGTGGAATGATGAAGGCGTTTCAGAAGCTGGATGGTTTTGATTATAAGGGAGAGCTTAGTTTTTATTCATGGCTGCGCACAATTATGGTGAATGAATCCTTAATGGAGATCCGGAAGAAAAATTACCTGATGCTGGTACCTGAGGAGTATGCGCACAATACCAGCGATAGTGCGGATATTATATCAACCCTTGCTGCTGAAGAAATATTCGATATGATCCTGGAGCTTCCCTTAGGCTACCGCACCGTTTTTAATTTGTACGTTATAGAAGGATTTGCCCACGCCGAGATCGCGGAAAAATTGCAGATCACGGAAAGTACAAGCCGGACGCAACTGGCAAAAGCCCGCGCCGTTTTACAAAGAATGGTTCTCAAAACACAATTACATTATGGCACTGACGCAAGATAAAAATATAAAAGAAAAAATAGATTCCCTGACGGGTCTGCCGGATGGATATACCCCATCGATGGAATCAAAGTGGGAATTGTTGCAGACGGGAAATACCCGCCCGGCAAAGAGACAGTATTTGTACTATGCCGCAGTTTTGTTGCTGCTTTTAATTCCTGCATGGTTGATGATGAATAAGAAAAACGAAAATATTTCGTCAGTGAGAAAAAATATTCCTGCAACGAATAAAATTGCAGCGACTGATAAAATAAACATTGGAAAAACATCTGTTACCGAGGAGGCAGCAAAAAGAAATATAAAAGCTAATCATTATTATTCCCAGAATACCCCTTCGATTCAAAATTTGAAAACCAATGCTGTTGTTGAGGCACCAAAAAAAGAAATTGTCCCTATGACGGAAACTGAAATTTCAAGAAATATTATTATTGCTGATTCCATTCCACACCCGATGATTGTGAATGTGGAACATTCCAAAAAACATAAGAAAAGATATGTGGAAATGGATTTTGATGATGGAGAAGTTCATACAGATAAAAGAAATGATATGGTTCAAAATCCGGTCTTCAAGTTTAATATTTCATTTGGAATGGCTTCAAAAAATGCGGGTAATGAACCTTCAATATTTCAGATAAAAAAGACTTTTTAAATTAATCAAATTATAAACATGAAAAATGTAATTCTAATTACGTGCGGGATATTTTTTGCCCTTTCTTTCAAAGTTCAAGCGAGTGACGACAAACCTTTAAGGGATACTTTCAGCATTCATTTGAAAGGCAGGAATAGAGCGCAGATTGTTGGTAATTCACTTGAGGAAATCGGCAAAAGCCATAGAGTAGATTCGCTGAAGAACCAGTTTATTTCTGATTTGCAAAAAGCATTCAAGAGCGAAAACTTTCCGTCAGGTTCAAAAATGATTTATTATTTTGTTGCCGCTTCCGGAAAGCGAAGGTTAAAGGCTGCAACGGATGAAAACCAGGAAATAAATATTGATGAGGAAAAGAAACGTCTTGCCGAGGATCTTCCATCCTATCATTATGTAATTTTCGATATGAAGCCCAATATGGATATTCATTTATTTCTTGAAGATACCACTTCATTAAAAATGCTGAGTGAATTAAGCCTTGACAAAGCGATGCATCAGCTTTCAATAGAAAAAAGTGTAAATCCAAAATCGTATTATGCTTCGTTCGACTTGAAGGACTCCACTTATTCATTCCGAGGTGAAAAACATCTCAGGCATACTCTCACTTTATCATTAGGGACTTGTTTTGGGGCAGTACTTCTATTTAATAAAATTAGCCCGACAGCAATGTTGGATTTGTCACTTTCAATTTATGATAAAAACAAGATTCAGCAGTTTAGAACGGGAATTACATCAACTCCATTTTTACTCGTAGATTTTAATGGAGGTGAATTTTCCAATTATAATAGCGGAGCGATGTTTAATTTTTATTTAAAAGGAAATGTATCAGATAAAGATCCCACTATGACTGGTATAGAAGGTGGAATTATTAATATGTATGATATTGACAGAAAAAGAATATATAAGGGTTTCGATTTGGGTGTTTGCCTAAGTACGCACAAAGCTTCATATTCTTTTGTTTTTGCCGGAAGGTCAGGAAATGATAAAATGCCGGTATGGATTTTTACGGCGGCTTTGCCATTTTGAATAGACCTTACCTGAATATGTATCATGGGATTTGCTAATAATATTTTATATATCTTTGAATTAAAATTCAGAGTATATGAGAAAAATACACTTATTAATCGCGTTTATTTTGCCTTTGGCTTTAGGCGCCCAGAATATTCCCAATGGGAATTTTGAAAGTTGGAATACCACTAACTATGATGAAATGAACAATGGTTGGAATAATGCCAATCGTGAATCAATTCCAAAGTTAGGTCTTCTTGCGGTGACCAAAACCACTGATAAGCATGGCGGAAATTATGCCATCAGATTGGAGACTGTTTCCAAGGTAGGTGATACTGTTCCAGGGTATGTAGTAAATACTCCTGGAGATCCTGTTAAGCAGCCTGGAGGGTTTGCTTATTCCGCACAACCAACTAAAATCACGGGATATTATAAATATTCTCCCAGTGGGTCCGACAAAGGATTGATACTTGTTGTTTTTAAGAAAAACAGTAAAATAATAAGCTTGGATACATTCAGCTTGTCCGCGGCATCATCTTATACTGCATTCTCTTTCAATTTATCATTGACATCTGCCCCTGACACCATGGTGTTTGCCGCTGTAAGTTCTATTGGAGCACTCAATAATGGAAACGGGATTTCAGGAAGTGTATTATTTCTGGATGATATTGCATTTACCGGAAGTACTACCATGCCGGCCATTCCAAATGGTGATTTCGAATCCTGGACTGCAACATCCATTGATGTATTAAACGGATGGAATATAGAGGGTGATAATAATAACGTCACAAAAACATCTATTAAATATAAGGGTAATTATGCTGTGGAAATGAAGACCGGACTGAATGGCGACGGTTCTGCCAATCCTGCGTATATTACAAATGGCAAAGGACATAATGGTCCACCGGATGGCGGACAACCCTTCACAAATACCATTGATACAATTGAGTTTTATTATAAATATACTTCTGTAGGAAATGATACTGCAATGGCCATGCTTCAGGTTACAGGCGCCAGTAATTTCTGGGGGCAAACCTTGTCGTTACCTGCCCAAAGCGTTTATCACTTAATGGAGATCCCTATCAATACTGGTAGCTGGACACCGGATAGCCTAAATATTTCCTTCCAGTCTTCCAAATGGCCTTATTCCCCTAAAAATGCAGGAAGCAGTCTCCTTATTGATGAGGTACAATTGAAATCTGCTCCATTAACAACTGGAATCAATGGACAAAAAAATCCTTTTTCCACCTTGCGTCTCTATCCTAATCCTGCAAATGCAAGCACCAGGATATTTCCCGGAAATGATATCAGCAGAAACAGCGAACTGAACGTTTATAATTCCGTTGGTCAATTGATGACTACGATAAAACTCAATGAAACTTCTTATCCGAATGGGGTTGAAATCAAACTTGATGGATGGAAATCAGGCATGTATTTTTATCATTTATCCGGTGAAAATTCCAACAATGAAGGAAGTTTTATAAAGGAGTAAATAATAATAAAGAAACAAAAAAAATCCCGTTCAGTAATGGACGGGATTTTTTTGTTTTACAGAATTCGCTTGTTTATTACTTCTTCATTTTATCAGCGAAGATCTTTTTGAATTTCTCCAGTTTCGGGAATATCACAAACTGACAATAGGATTGCTCTTTGTTGTTCTTGTAATAATCCTGATGATAATCCTCAGCTGTATAAAATTTTGTGAAAGGGCTTATTTCAGTTACCACAGGAACAGTAAAAATACCGGAGGCATCCAGCTCTTTTTTATATTTTTCAGCCAGTTCTTTCTGGTGTTCGTTATGATAAAAAATA
>CAILMK010000618.1 GCA_903835275.1 uncultured bacterium
CAGGTGCCACGTCAGGCGCGCTTCACAAGTGTTGAGCAAATAATGGAGATGAAATCAATCATTAAAGCCTACATCAAGGATGCCATTGAAGTGGAAAAATCCGGTTTACAGGTGGAAATGAAACCAACTACGGAGTTCGAAATGCCGGAAGAATTTGAGAGTAAATTAAAGGCAATCCCCGCTTTGAAAAAAGCTTTTGAAAAATTGACGCCGGGAAGGCAACGAGGGTATCTTCTTTATTTTTCCTCCGCCAAGCAATCCAAAACTCGAATAGCCAGGGTTGAAAAATATATGCCACAAATTATGGCCGGAAAAGGATTGGAAGATTAGACCAATTTTATCAGCCACAAAGGCTCAAAGACTCTAAAACTTCCTTGTGTCATCGAGTCTTGGTGGCCAATTATTTAAACTGAAAATTATGAACAAAGCAAAATTAATTACGTATTGGGTCGCCACTGGGCTATTGTCCATAGGTATGTTGCAAAGCGGCATATTTGCTGTAATGAGATCAAAACAGTGGGTGGACCTGGCAACTTCACTGGGTTATCCGGCTTACTTTCTCACAATACTCGGTGTCTGGAAAATCCTCGGTGTGATTGCTATTTTAATTCCGCGATTTAAACTTCTCAAGGAATGGGCGTATGCAGGCTTCTTCTTTGCGATGACAGGAGCACTTGTATCTCACCTTGCAATGGGTGATTATGAAATAAAAGCAATTCTTGGCCCAACATTTCAGGCTATTTTTGTTTTATTGTCATGGTATTTCCGTCCGGAGAGTCGTAAAATTGTGGTGAATTAATCAACGGAAGACAGAACAGGTAGGGCAAGTTTATCACTTATAGCGGAGGTACGTTACCAGTCATTTATTAACCGGTTCAAGGGTATGGAGCAGTATGTACCGCAGAAATATATTGCCTCCTACCTGGGCATCACCCCAGAGTTTTTGAGCAAGATCCGTAAAAGGCAATTTCAGGTTTAATCTTAACCTGGTTTAAGATTCCATCCTTCATTTCTTAATTTGGTTTATTGTCGCGGCAAAGTGCCGAAGATAACTTTGTGCCATAATTAAATTAAAAAGTAAAATGATGCAAAAATGGACAGCAGACGTGAACCATTCCGAGGTTCAATTTAAAGTAAAGCACCTTGCCATAGCCAATGTCGCCGGTATTTTTAACACATTCAACTGTAATGTTGAAACGAAGAACGAAGAGTTCAAAGATGCCAAAGTCAGCTTTGAATTGGATACCGCAAGTATTAATACTAAGCTTGGTGACTGTGACAATTTTCTTAAGTCCCCTCAATTTTTTGACGTGGAAAAATTTCCAAAAATAACATTCAATGGCACATTGGAAAAGGATGCCGGGATGTATGAATTAGTCGGAGAATTAACGATCCGCGATGTAAAAAGAACAGTAAAACTGGAGGTTGAATTTAACGGCACTGGCCAGGGAAGGTTTGGCGATACCCGTGCAGGTTTTGAAGTGAAGGGAAAGATTAACCGCAAAGACTATGGCCTTACCTGGAGTATGCTAACTGACTCAGGCAGCCTGATAGCAGGAGAAGAAGTAAAACTCCACTTTGATATGGAACTGATAAAGCAGGCAAATTAATTTTATTGCAGTGCTAATAATGCGAGGTTTTAATTTTGAATAGAGACAGATTACCGCAGTCATAAGAACTGCGGTAATCTTATTCTTTAATTCTATTATTGCTTACTTACTATTAATTAAAATGCTTTGTATGTAAATAATTACTAAATTTGAGAATGAGAAAACACACAGAAAACAAGTAATCATTATGAAAATTTAAATCTACATTCATGGAAATTGTAAGAAACGGTTCCCAGCCTTCAGGCAAAGGGTCATCGGAATATTTTACAGGAACGGTACGAATAGATCCACTTAATTCGCCATCTGATCCTGCCAGAGTAGCGATGGCTCTGGTGACATTTGAACCCGGCGCACGCACTGCATGGCATACGCACCCACTGGGGCAAACCTTAATTGTTACAGCAGGTGCAGGTTTGGTGCAGCGTAAAGGCG
>CAILMK010000619.1 GCA_903835275.1 uncultured bacterium
ACTTACCCATTCATCTTTGTATTTTAAAAGATAATTTTCATGTCCTGCTAGTGGGTAAACAATTTTCTGTTTTGGGCAAGATAGGTTTGCATAAATATCATCAGTTTCCTGTTTACTTACATATTTATCTTCTCCACCGTACATTAAAAGGGTAGGGCAGTTTACACGCTTCGCATATTCGGTTGGATTATGCCCAAATGCCCAGAAACCATTTTGAATTCCGCCCCAGAATACTAATAAAGGTGCCATCGGAAATACAGGAGCGCCCATTTCACGGAAACGTGCTGCAGTTGTCTGGTACATGGAACCAAAAGGACATTCAATAATAATTCCTGCAGGAGTAATATTATAATCGCTAATTGCTTTTAGAATGGCAACTGCACCCATCGAAGTTCCAAAGAGATAAATTTTCTTCTCTCCGGATTTAACCAGATAATCGTAACAGGTTTTTACTTCTTCGGCCTCTTTAAAACCTACGGTGGTTTGGTTTCCTTCTGAACCTCCGGAGCCCATGAAATCGATCAGGAAAGTACTATATCCAAGTTTGCGGAACTCATCTGCTTTATCCATCATGGAACATTTGCCGGCTCCGTATCCATGAAAAATAATGACTGTACCTTTTGCATCAGGTGTTTTAATATTCCAACATTCAATTTTCTTGTTACTTTGGAGTTGAATTTTCTCGTAAGGAACTGTTGGAAGTAAAAAATCAGCAGGTCTGGGATTGGTAATTCCCACCAATAGTGCTTTTATTTTTTCCGGGGTGGAAAGGAGCGCTGCTTTACTAGTCTTGCGCTTGCCATCAGTTGAAAAATGTGTGAACTTATATGCATGGATATATGCCGTTATATTCATCAGGATAAATAGTATGCCTAATGATGTCAGAAGCTTTCTGAGTGTTTTCTTTTTAAGTTTCAAAATGGAGATGTTTTGAAACTTATTGGCAATTAGAATGCCGAAATTGAAGCGGTCATCCCCCTAACCCCCTTCAAAGGGGTAATATCCCTTCGGGATTACAAATACTTTAGAATTGATTTCTCACCCTTTGGGATTGTACAGCACTAACTGATATTTTTTCTCATCACCTTTTTCACATTCTACAAGAATAAGGGAATGATTTGGATAAAAATAACGGGTGTTTTTCATGTGGATGGATTCAATGTTCAATTCAATTTTGCTGGATGCAGGTTTGCCAAAAAATGAACTGAATATGCCTGAAGTTGAATCAAGGACTTCCTTGCTGAATAACATATTTCCACCCGGAATATAACTTTCGGCATCCTGGAAAAGAATGATTTCTTTTAAACCGGAATCCTTATCAGGCCATAGAAGATATGCAAGAGTTTTCCGCTTTTTTCTGTCACCGGGCTCATAAAGATAGAAACGGTTGTTATTGTATTTGTCCTGCTCAAAAACCACCGGATGCTCCTCAAAATTTGCTGCTGCATATCTGGCATCATGGATATTCATTCCAACATGCAATCCAAACACATGGGCGGTACTGCCATTGAAGTTTTTGATCTTTGTAATATCATCCCGCGTTAGTTCAGTCGTATCGAAAGAGGGAGTTTGCGCAAATCCACAGAATGGCATAAAAAACAATACTGCGCAAATGAATTTACGCAGTATTGTTTTTGTTATTTTAGAATTATCAGGTTTGCACATTAGCTAATCAGCAAATTAATTCGCCATTTCGGAGATAAACTTGATGCGTATCAACTGGACTTCTTCCCTTGAGTAGACATCCTTGCCAAGTTCATCCCAGGCTTGTTCTATGGATTCTGTTTCAGAGCTACGGAAGTAATCAAACATTTCCTGTTGGAACTCCCTGTCGAGCATGGAATCGATGTAATAGTCAATGTTTACCCTTGTGCCGCTGAATACAATATTCTCTATTTCAGTAAGCAATTCATCCATGCTGAGGCCCTTGCCCCGGGCAATATCATCTAAAGATAATTTGCGGTCTATATTCTGTATAATATACACTTTCTGTGCAGAACGGTTCACAACTGATTTTATAACAAAATCATCAGGACGTTCAATGTCATTTTCCTCGACATATTTTTTGATGGCATCAATGAAAGGTTTTCCATAGCGCAATGCCTTGGATGCACCCACACCAATGATCTGGCTTAATTCCTGCTGGTCAATCGGATATTTTATCGCCATTTCCTCCAGGGAAGGATCCTGGAAAATGATATACGGAGGTAAGTTATTTTCCTTGGCAATGCCTTTACGAAGGTCCTTGAGGATGGCAAACATTTTCTTGTCGTATCCACCGTCACCTGAATTGGCAACAACTATGGAGTCATCCTCTTCACTCTCTATATTTCCGAAATCTACATCTATTGCCACCATGAATTCGTATGGCTTTTCGATGAAATCCGTGCCTTTCGTAGTTATGTTTATCGTGCCATATGTTTCAATATCCTTTTCAAGGAAATTCTCGAGTAATGCCTGGCGAATAACCGACTTCCAGTAGAGGGAGGTCTTTTCATCGCCTTCACCGAATATTTCCAGCTTGTCATGACCGTAATTTTTAACGATCAGTGTACGTTCCCCGCGGAGCACATTAATAATGTGGTCAATGTGGAATTTATCATTCATCGCTGCGACGGTTTCCAGAATCAGCTTTAATTCACCACCCGCTTCAACGCGCTCTTTTGGATGGCGGTGATTATCGCACATTTTTCCAGCTTCGCATAAAGCCTCGTCAAATTCTTCCCCGAAATAGTGCAGCAATACCTTGCGCCGGCAGCTTGCGTTTTCAGAAAAGGCAGCCATTTCATTCAGTAACTGCGTACCGATCTCCCTTTCAGCAACCGGTTTATCCTTCAGGAATTTTTCAAGTTTTAACAGATCCTTGCTGCTATAAAACATGAGGCATTCCGAAATTATGCCATCACGTCCGCCGCGTCCTGTTTCCTGGTAATAGCTTTCCAGGCTCTTGGGTACGTCATAGTGGATCACAAAACGTACATCGGGCTTATCAATACCCATTCCGAAGGCAATAGTGGCAACGATCACATCCACATTTTCCATCAGGAAGTCGTCCTGATGGCGCGCACGAGTGGCTG
>CAILMK010000620.1 GCA_903835275.1 uncultured bacterium
CATTCCGCTGCCGGAAAGCAATGGCACCACCATTATTTCCTTGCTGTTAATGAAGTCGGCAGCGCTTTGTACTTCGCCTTCTATAACCACTCCCTTTATTTTTAAATTGGTGATCCAATCCGGCAGATTCCTGCCCGCCACATAAAATTTTGCTTCCGGTTTTTGCTCTAATACCTTTGGCCAGATATCTTCAAGGAACCATTGTATTGCCTGTTGATTTGGCATCCAGTCGAGGGCACCGAGATGAAACAAACTTCCTTTTTCAGGTTTTTTAGAACTGATCTTATAATCCTTAACTGTAAGCCCTGCCGGGGAAATATGAATGGGAATGACGCATCCCTTTTCCCTGAAATAATCTGCATCTTCTTTTGTAATCGCAATCAATGAATCGAATTGATTCATGATATGCAATTCAAATTTTTTCATTCGCTTTGCGAGAATTTTCAAGTAGCGGCTTTTGGGTCCGCCGCCTTCTGCTTCCGCCAGGCGTTGCCAGATGATATGTTCAACGTTATGCGCGCGGAGACTCACCAAAGCCTTTGAATGCGCACGTATGGCAGGCAGGTAAGTGCTGATGTGCAGCCCTTCCAACTGGATAATATCATATTCGTTGTTTTTAAGAATATGAATGAGCTTTTTCTCAAAGTCACTTGAATAAAACCTCGTGATATTATAGGACTGGGAACTGAAAAGTAAATTGGAAAGCGCAGGAAGTGGCTTTACATTGGTATTAATATCCACCGCCTCCAGTTGAGCATCTTTGAGAAGTCCTGCAGGAAGGGAATCCACTTTTACATAATGTTTATTGGTATTCAGTGAAAGCATTTTTACACTGCATCCCTGCCGGATGAAACCATACACCATATTTAAAACCGCAATAGCCCCACCGTCTTTCGGCGGATAAGGAATTCGGTTGCTTAAAACTAAAATGCGCAAAATATTTTTTTATTAGAGTAAAGGCTTCGTGTTATTTTTAGACGGTCCTTGGTTTCAAAAAAGGAAATAGTTTGGTTAATCCCCTGCGGAATCCATCAATGTTAAAAGTGATCTTGTCTACATTGGCGCGCCAGGTAAGGAAAAATCCGACGGGCATCAGCACCGCGGTTGGTATCCACATTCCAATATACGGAGGGAATACGCCCTGTTTTGCAGATTTTTCCCCTATGATTGATATTACATAAAATATAAGGAACATTACGATGGCTACAACAACAGGCATTCCTATTCCACCCTTGCGTATAATGGCACCCAGGGGCGCACCGATAAGAAATAAGGTAAGACAGGCAAGAGACAAGGCAAATTTCCTGTGCCATTCCACATCATAGTTGACAATGTATTTTTCAAATTCCTTGATGCGCGTTCCTTCACCTTCAGCAATGGATTTAACATTTCTTGCGTTGGCAAGTGCATTTGAAATGACGGTTTTTCGGGTCGTTTTATCAGCAGTATTCAACATACTTCCCTTGAGGGATTTTACCTTCAGATTCATTTTCATGGCGTACCCACTATCCCTTGCATATTGAAAATAAGGCACCATTCCGGCGCGTACATTCTCACGGAATCCTTCAGTTACCTTGTTCAGCGAGTCCTTATAATACATCAGCTGGCGGATATTCAACATTTCGTAATTATCCTTGTACACTGCTGTATTTGTCTTGGCAAGCTCGAATGCGCTCAGGTCAAACTTCATGTCATACGTTTTGAAATGAGTGCGGTTGAAGGGATAAGTGCTTTTCATCCTGCCGCTTTGCATCACTTCCTCAAAGCGGTAGCCGTCGTTGAGCTTTACATTCAACCATCGCTTATCCTTTGAAGTGTTCATTTTGCCGCTGCTGGCAGTCATTACTATGTCATTACCATTTTCGCGGGTATGATCGTAAATTTTAATGTCATGTAATTTACCCGTTTCCTTATCTATGTTTTTTACGATGATACTGAAATTGGGAATCTGGTTGAAGAATACACCCGGCTTTATATTCAATGCGGATCTTTGGGTGATAACATCGTGTAGCAGGGTCTTGCTTTTCAGGTTTGCCGCGGGCATGATATTATTGGCAATATAAAAATCCATTATGCTCAGAAAAGTGACAATGGTTAGCAACGGAACCATAATGCGCAACAGCGATATGCCCGAGCACTTCAAAGCCAGCAGTTCATTGGTTTCTGCCAGCTTACCAAAAGTCATAATGGAAGAAAGCAAAATAGCCAAAGGCAAGGCAAGCGGGATAAAACTGGCTGAAGTATAAAAAAGAAGTTGCAGGATGGTACTTGTTTCAAGTCCCTTTCCCACCATGTCGTCAATCCATTTCCAGGTAAACTGCATGAGTAGTACAAACAGCACTACAAAGAACGTTGCGATGAACGGCCCGAAAAATGAAACGGTGGTTAAGGTAAATATTTTCTTCATTTCTTATCCTGGCAAAGTTCTATTAAAACCCTGTTCGTGGATTTGGGATGCAAAAAGGCAATAATCTTGTTATCAGCACCTTCCTTGGGGGTTTCATTGATCAGTTGAAATCCCAGGTCTTTCAACCTGTTTATTTCTGCATGTATATCCTCAACGTCAAAGGCTATATGGTGCATACCTTCTCCGTTTTTCTCAATGAATTTTGCTATCGGACTATCTGTATTGGTAGCTTCCAGGAACTCTATTTTCGTTTCTCCAAGCTTGAAGAAGGAGGTTTTCACGCCTTCACTTTCCACTTCTTCTACTTTCAACAATTCAGCGGAAGCCAGTTCGGCAAACATCCTGTTGGCAGAATCCAGGTCCTTTACGGCAATACCTATATGTTCAATTTTGCGAAACATCCGGCAAAGATAGGGAAAGCCCTCCTTCGGGAGGCTTTCGGATCTCTTTTTCAAAAATCCCTGTCTGCCGACAGGCAGGCTGACGCTTCAATGCCAGCGCATAAAAAAAGGGCTGCTTTATGTGGCAGCCCTTTTCAAAAAATTACACGCATATTACCGAAGCATTGTAATTAAATCTTGTGTGATCCGGTTTCTTAATTCAAAGTTAGCTAATAAAAAAGGAATGCTTTTTCTTTTTTCGATGAAATAATTTTTGATGCTTGTTGAAAAGCAAGCCATAAATCTGAATTTAATGCTTTTCAATATAGGGAAAAATCTATGAAAGTTCATCGTTTTGCAGTCGCACTTTAACAATATCAAATATACTGTATTTTTTCGAAAATTATGTCGTTTTCCAAGATTATATTTTGTTTTCTGTAATGCCTTAAATATGACCTATAAACCAAAAGAGCCGCCCTTTAAGGCAGCTCTTTTGCTTAGATATTGCTTAGTATTTTACTTCAAAAGGGTTATGCTACCCGAGTATTTGTATTTCTTTCCTTCCAGAGAAACAGCTTCCACGCGGTAGATGTAAACCCCTTCCTGACACGGAGCACCAAGGTAGGTTCCATCCCATCCTGCGGTGAGGTCCGTGGTGGAATACAATAATTCACCCCAGCGGGAGAATACTTCCAGACGGTAGGAACTGTAATTGGCAACCACTGGAGAGAATTTCTCATTTACGATCGTGCGTTCATTATACAAATGGTTCGGCGTAAACGCATTCGGGATGAATACGATCAGCTCCGGACGGATGTCTATATAATTGGTACGGATCGTTTCCGCTTCACAATTGTATTGCGGGTTCTTCACCCATAATTTCACTGTGTAGAATCCTGTATCCGCGTAGGTATGGACAAAGCTTTCCTCACGGGTATCGGAAGTTGTTCCGTCCCCGAAGTCCCACCTGTGAACCAGGTCCCCGCGCGTCAGCTTCGGATCATTGATCGTCGTGGAATCATTGAAGGTGATATTCGGCAACGTGATCGTTGTATAGAACGGTACGGCATCAAACCATGGGCGCGGTGTGGCGTAGACCTGTACGTATGCCTGGGTATCCTTGGTGGCACTACATCCATTAGTAGCGGTAACGCGCACCTTTACATTATAGGTTTGAGTGACATCGGAATGATAGGTATGTGAAGGTTCTGCTACATTATTGCCATTAGAGTCATTATCCCCGAAGTCCCATACCCACTGGCTTCCAACGCTTCCATCAGCTACTGCCGTGCTTGCCTTGAGGTGTGCGGTCAGTGGAGAACATCCGCTGAGGTCGAATCCGGAGATCTTCACTACCGGAAGCGGATTGATAGTAACCTGTATGATATCATGCGGTATAGTACAAACCGTTCCCGGATTAAGACCTGAAATAGTATCTGCATCTAACTCTACTGTAAATACTGTCTGGGTGCCATTGGGAACAATGGTTACATGAGTTGGATCATTCGGATCAAGAATTCGTTGGTAAGCAGGACTTGACGGCCAGATTAATTTGAGTGGACCGCCCCTATAGGTGCCTTTTCCATAAAGTTCTATGTTCTGTCCTGCACATACTGATTGGTCACCGCCGAGGATTTGAACATGAGGAGTATCATCTACCTGTATGAAGAAATTGCTGTCGGCAAAGCAACCGTTTTTATCAAAGTAGGTAGCCTTGATATTAAAGGTACCGAAGCCAACCACACCCGGATTGAAATACGGGCTGCTTGTCAATGCGTTCGGCAAGGTAGGATCCACCATGGTGAAGCCTACTCCGGGAGGTGTAGCCTGCAACTTGGTAGGTCCGGCTCCTACACAGATCGGTAAATTCGAGCCCAGTGAAATGGTAGGATTACTATTGACGTGGATCATTACGGTATCCGTTTTAGCGCAACGATGCCCCGGATGGGATACTTCATATACTATATGGTGGTCACCCGGACCTGCAATATCAGGATGGAATATATATTGTCCTGCAGGAGTAAGTTCCAACGCACCTGATGGCGTGCTTCCGCTCGGATCCAAATACCAGCGTGGACTAAATCCTGAAAGATTACCATCTCCCATATCTATACTTGGTGGGGAGTTAAAATATTGACAAGCAGTTTTATCGGGACCAGCATTCGGGCTAAGAACCCTGTAAACGGTGATATTCAGGTCAGCACTATTGGAACAAGCCGATGTGGAGGATTTATTTATATAGGTATACGTAAATGTTTTCACCCCATCGCCACCTGCCTGTGGATCATTCTGGTAGAATTTATCTTTCGTAACAGCAGGTCCGCTCCAGGTACCACCAACCGGAGTGATTACGGAACTATCCAGGTTAAACGGCAATGGATTATCTATACACTGGAAAGTATCGGGTTTAAGCAATACTACGGGTATAGTATCTATTATAATTGCCTGTTTCGTAGAGTCTTTACAACCGGTCGAATTGCTGCGCAATACATAGACCAGGAGTTGAGGAGAACCCAGTTTGGTTATGGAATCAGGATACAAATGTCCGCCGGATACCGCACTCGGGAAAGCCGGCATATACCAGGTTCCACCCGGTGTAGTGGTATAACCCGTAAGATCAACCGGTGGATTATTAAAACACTGATCAGGAACTTTGCTGCTTTTTACCACAGGAAGAGGATACAGGTTAACATTAATAGTATCGGAATCCCCGCAAGTCTGACCACCATACGTTTGATAGGTTGTTACAAAGAAGTGCATATCCTTCTTAGGGATTATAGTCACCTTTCTTCCGGTATAAATGATATTGGAAGGATTATAGAGGTCGCGCCACTGCCATGTGGCAGTAGTATCACCTTTTCCATTACCGGCATCCAACGTTAACTGAGTATTTGCACAAGCTTTAATAGTCTGTGGTACAACATTAACTGTCTGATTAAAGAATATATTTACTGTATCCGCATTGTAACACGATAATAAACGTGGATCTGCTATTTTCAAGGCATAAGTACCTGAATCCGTAACAGTTGCAGTAGTGCTGTCTGATATGTGAATAAGAGGATTTTTAATATTTACCCAGGTGTATGCCATACTATCATGGATTGCGGTATCATGCAAAACCACAGTAGCACCACCACAAAATCTCAGATCAGGGCCCAGTGCAGGTTTTTGAGGCACAAAGGCTTTAATATTCATTGTATCGGTATTGGTACAACCACCTACGCCGTTATTATCGGTTACAGAAAGATAGAAGGAAGTATCCTTGACAATTTTTGCACTTATTGAGGAGGTTGTAGGGCCTACATTCCATTTATAAACATACGGACTTGTGCCTCCGCTGGTATTGGAAGGAATAAATATAGTAGGAGAATCTGCCTTGCAGACTATTGAATCCCGCGGTAGGTCTATACGGACATAAGGAGGTATCCAAATCGTTTTTGATATGACGGAAGGGCAGGATTTTGTGCCTACTGCTGATGTAAACGGTTGTGAAAGTGTGGCCTCCACAGTAACACTATCACCGGATATCCGGAAATGGTGCTTTATGGTCATGGTGTTTCCGCTTATTACGTCATTTGGACCTCCGCTTCCTCCCCATCGGATCGTACCGCCCGTGGCAGCATTAAATGTACCCGGAGTCGGAGTCATTGTAAATACCCAGTTACCACAGCCGGAATCTATAGCAGTTATGACCCCGTCAGGAGACGGGTGAACCCGTATTCGGAAAGACCGTTGTGTACGCCCGCTTAGAGGGCATGCATCATCAACAGCTGTCACAACAAATTGGTATGGATAGGATCGGACATCTTTCTGTGTCGGTTTCCAACAGAATTTGGATGTAGGATGTTGTTTCTTCTTTTCCACCGTAAATGTGGCACCAAAACTTGCAAGGGCATTATTCCAATCCACTGAGACGGTATCACTTTTATCAGGGTCATCCGAATTGATGGTGAAGCAGGTAAACTGGTTCACACAGAAATCCGCATCATTGGAACTCGTTCCGTCAATACCCGATAAGGTTGGCGGATGATTATTGGGGCATGCCATGACAATAAGCTGCATGTCTCGTCGTGTAGTTCCCTTAAGGTAAGGATTGCCACTACTATCCTTGCCCCACTCCTGTACCTGGATGGCAATAACCGTTTGTTCTACTTTAGTTGGTTTAAACTGCAAGTCACCTGTAAAGGAATCAAGGTGGAAACCGGCACATGATGGCGGATTCCAGATTGCCTTCGTATTAGGGAAAGAGTCAAAATAAATAGGCTTGTTATAGGAATATTTACCGGTATAAGTAACAGCAGTGGACTTATCCTGCATTGGCTTTACAATGGAATAAACCAATGAGTCAGCATTACCGTTGGCATCTACGTCAGGATCTGTCATACCGGGGTTGTAACTAAAACAAGCATCCTTGCAAATGATCGCTACCGGAGGGTTTTTGAAACTTGGAGAGTTATCGCAAGGTTTTGTGCAAATGTTCATGGTAGCACTTACATAGAAGTTCTGCCAGTTACCACCTGCGGTCAAAGTACCTGAACGGCAACATTGTGTCCAGGAGATTCCAACATTACAACACCCTTTTTTTGTAAAACTTTTAAGGGATCCTTTACCAAATATACACTTGGCGGTGAAGGTATACAACTCCACCCCATAAGGGAATTTACATTTGGGATCACCATAGGCGGTATTAACCACCTTGCCGCATCTGCTGCAGCTTTTCTTACAGACTGGCGTAATGTCCAAACCCTTGCTTCTGGTAGTACTAATAGTAGCTGAATTAGTGGTGCAACCCTTATCAACTCCGTTCAAGTCGTAAGTTTGGTCAGGCATGGATATACCATTGCAATCACGATAGACTGTGACTGTGATTATGAACGTATCGTTCCCGATGCACGTCCATTGTATGTCCGATCCCATTAAGTGATCGGCTTTCAAAGGGGCAGCAGTAAAAAAGATGCAGCCTAAGAGTAATAAGATGGCGAGTAGAAATTTTTGTTTCATAGCGTTAAATCTATTTTGGCATATCAAAGATACAAAATTTCAAAATAAAGTGTTCATAAGTAGATATTTTTATTATATTTTGTAAAATTAATATCAGGGTGTATTGGTCGGGCAGTGAATTTTTTTGTTTATGAACCCGATTGGAATCCTAATTTGATACCTTTGCAGTATGAGTCAGAAACTACAGGTATATAATTCTTTAACCCGTAAGAAAGAGGAGTTTATCCCGCTGAATCCCCCTTTTGTGGGCATGTATGTATGCGGACCAACTGTATATGGGGATGCCCATTTGGGCCATGCAAGGACTTATATAAGTTTCGATTTCCTCTTCCGTTATTTGCGTCATTTGGAATATAAAGTCAGGTATGTTAGGAACATTACCGACGTCG
>CAILMK010000621.1 GCA_903835275.1 uncultured bacterium
AGTATATTCCTCATCGGAAAAGCCGCTGCCTTCGCCTGCAGTATGTTGAACATAAAGGGAGTGACCGTGCTTTTTCAATTCTGCAACGCCACCCGGAGTTAAACCTACACGGTTCTCGTTATTTTTGATCTCTTTAGGAACACCTATTTTCATTGAATAAATTATTTAAAATTGAATTTGTTGCAAAAATAGGCAATATTTGGGATATAAATGTACGATTTACGATTTACAATTTACGATTTGACCAATCCACTCTTCGGCAAAGGAGTACAAATTCCCTCGCATGAGAAATTCTGGTTAACCAAATTGTTGCGAAAGCAAAAATCCGCAATCGTAAATCCGATCCGCCGCGGCGGACGCAATTAGATTATTTCCTTATGTCCTACCCAGACGAATCTTTTTACTAAATAAGCCGGATCTGTAAAGCTTGCATTACCTGCAGGATTTCCGCCTGTCACGTGAAAATCTGAGAAAGCAGCATTCTGGTTCATCCATATTTGTCCTGTCAGATTAAAGGCTACCGGAGTAAATGCTTCTTCCATTTCCATGGCAATATGCTCCTTGATCTTATGATCGGTAGTATATGCACCACAACTGATAGCTCCCCTTGTTGAAGCCAGCTTTTTAGCTAATTCAATGCTTTGATTGGTATCGCGGGTTCTAATAATATACACTACAGGGCCAAAACATTCTTCAGAATATGTGTCAACTGCATCAGCGTCAAGCGTCATTACAAGTGGACTGGCCGAACGTGCATTGGGGAATTCTTCGTTTTGAACACTCATCGAATCCAATACTACAACACCACCTTCTTCATTTTCCTTTGCATCGGCAATACGCTGAATTGTATCAATGTTTTGTATGGCTCCAAGTACACCCGGACCCATTTTAGGATGAGTCACAATATTCTTTACAGCGTCCGCGAAAGCTTCGGCCACATCAGAAAATGCAACGTTAGTATCTCCCACTTTTATTCCACCTTCAGGGATAAAGATGTTTTGAGGTGCAGTGCACATTTGTCCGGAATACAGGCACGCCGCAAAAGCAAGGTTCTGCATAACAGGTGCCAGTTCATTTACGGAATCAATGATTACTGAATTTACGCCGGCTTTTTCAGTGAATGAAATCTTGCCGGGAATGCTTTCTATATAGTCACCGAATTTTGTGCCTCCGGTATAATCGATAATTTTAACATCAGGATGTGTAGCGAGGTCCTTTGTAATAGGGGAGTTGTACGTATCCACTGCAAGTTGCACAATATCCGGATTGAATCGCTCGGATACCAACGCCTTCTGGATCTCGGCAACTACAATTGCGATTGGTAGAATGGCACCGGGATGCGGTTTTACAATAACAGGGTTGCCGGTCATTAAACTTGCATACAAACCCGGAACAGTATTCCAAACCGGAAAAGTAGAGCAACCGATCACTAAACTTATTCCGCGGCCCATGGCTTTCCAGGTCTTTTTGACCTTTATATCAAATTTTCCCATGGGCTTATCCCATTCGGATTTACCTGGAAAACGCTTTAACATGTCGTATCCAATCGCTATGGCTTCCAATGCTCTATCATTGGCATGAGGCCCGGAAGCCTGAAAGGACATCATATATGCCTGCCCGCTGGTATGCATAGTGGCAAGTGCTATGTCGAAAAATCTTTTTTGAATGCGTTCAAGGCTTTCAATTAAAACAGCAGCGCGCGTTTCAGGAGTTGCATTCCTCCAATCAGGCATGGCGGAACGGGCATTTCCGATCAATGCATCTACCTCAAAAGCCGGATAAGTAATATTCAGTAATTCCTGGGTATAAGGTGAAGTTTCGTTTCCTTTCCATTCATTCTGATTTTGCTGCAATAATTCTGTAAACGGATTGTCAAGTTGTGTATTATACCACTCCTGTGCTTTTGCAAGTCCGTCTTCTGCATACGCCTTCGGATTTTCAGGATAGGCTGCCCAGAAGCCACGGCTGTAAACTGCTTTTGTTGCTCCGTCCAGTATTTCTTTATGCTTTTCAAAAAGTATCATGCGTCTATGTTTTAAGTGACAAAGTTAGGAATATTTGGATAAGTTTTATTGAAGTTATTCTTTGGTAACTATGTTTGTTTTTCCCAATCGAAATTAAATGGCAGCCTCTTGCGTTAGCCATATTATTCAGCAGGTATGAATACAAATGCCTGAATATTTAAGTTCTTATAGCTTTACTTTCGATGTTTAATTACATATTTGCATTTCAATGAATGAAATAAAATTACCTTTTTATGCAAAGGTGCCCCTGATACTTTTAGGGATTGTACTTGCCGGTTTGCTGGTTTACCTTGGTCAGCATATTATTATGCCTCTTGCGTTTGCCCTGTTGATATCCATCCTTATGTTGCCGCTTTGCAA
>CAILMK010000622.1 GCA_903835275.1 uncultured bacterium
GCACCTGATCCTGTACCACCTCCCAATCCAGACGTAATAAACACCAGATCAGATCCTTTAACTATCTCCATTAGCTTTGCTTTATTTTCTTCTGCTGCTTTCAATCCTATTGTGGAAATTGCAAAATATATTCGCTCACTTTCGGAGGACTTTTTGAAAAGCGATTATAAGGTAAGGAATCTGGGTATTTACAATGGCAGGCTGGAGTATTGTGATTATTCCATCAATGAAAGGTTTGCCATGGAATTTAATCCGGTGACTATTATTGGTGACAGCCTTAGTAAATCTCATAAACTGGACAGGTTGTATTTGAAAAGTGGTATAAAGCCTTACGGGGATTTAGCAGTCACACTCATAGTGAATCCTAAAAAAGTTTCAGACTTCAACATGTATTATAAGATGGAAAAAGTACCGGTGCCACTTTTCAATCCCTACCTGATAACATACACATCTTTCCCACTGGATAGGGGTACTATTGAGTTCAATGGAACCTGGGATCTGAGGGGCGAAATGCTGGTAAGCCAAAACCATTTAATCATTACAGATCCGCGTGTTACCAAGCGTGTGAAAAGGAAAGATTCCAAGTGGATCCCGATGCCATTGATCATGGCTTTTATCCGTGAACGTGGCAATGTAATAGATTATGAAATTCCGGTGACGGGCAGTTTGAAAAATCCTAGCTTTCATCTGCACGATGTAATTATGGACATGGTGAAAAATATATTTGTAAAACCTGTGACTACTCCTTATAGGATGGAAGTAAAAAATATTGAAACCACTATTGAAAAAGACCAGAAATTGCAATGGCAGATGAGGCAAACCAAAATGACCCGGCGCCAGGACAGGTTTGTAGCGAAAATAATTGATTACCTTAAAAAGAATCCTGGTGTTGCAATAAATGTGTATCCTGTGGTGTATTCCGATAAGGAGAAAGAGTATATACTGTTTTATGAGGCAAAAAAGAGATTTTATCTTATAGAGCATAAAATGAAGCCAGGTTCCTATACTGAGGATGATTCCGAAAAGGTTGATAAAATGTCTTCCAAGTCCCCTGCATTTGTTAGTTTTATGAACAGGGCTATTCCTGATAAAATGATGCCAACCTTGCAGCAAAAGTGCAATGCCCTTTTAGGGGAAAACTATATAAATTATAAATTCAATCAATTGGTTAAAGACAGGCAAAAGGAATTCATATCACTTTTTAATGCAAAGGGAGTTGGCTCCCAATTGAAAATGCTGGGTGGTGAATTTTCAATACCCTACAATGGGTTTTCCTATTATAAAATAAATTATAAAAGTGAAATCCCGTCTACGCTTTCAGAGGCCTATAAGGATCTAAACTTACTAAACGAAGAAGATCCGCGTAAAAATTATTTAACAGAACGGATCATCGCGGACCATAAACCGTAGGGATTTGTGTGTTAATTATTCCTTCACAAATTTTAGTTTCTGTACTCCTTGTTTGTTTTGAATGCTCAGGAGATAGATTCCGGGATTTATGCCTTGCAAGTTAATGAAATGATTGTTTTCTCCTGGCATGATATGAATATTACCGTTGTTAATAATTCTTCCTTCAGCGTCGGAAATAAAATAAGAGAATGTTTCATTTTCCATAGAATTCACTTGCAAATTCAAAACTGAACTGGCAGGATTTGGAGATATTTTTATATCGAAATTTGATTTGGCGGATTGTATCCCGCTAACCAGTTTTCCTACTGTAAAGGAATCGGTTTTTAAATAAATGGCTTGGTATTGCAATATTGAGTTCACCTGTTCGTTGTTGGAAAATGAAAGTACAAACGGATTGAATCCTGAAGGTATAGTGGAAGCAATCTTGAAAAGCAAACTACCAATTTTTCCATAACCGGAACTGTCTTTTTGGTCGGTACGCACCATTGCCATATCTATTTGCCCTGAGTATGGAACAACAACCATACTCAAGGGTTTTGCGCTCAGCCAGCATGAAGATAAATCACTGGAAACGCTTTCTATCAGAGAGGCATCATACAGGACTGAAAATGCAAGTCCGTAAATATTTTTTGCAGGAATCGTACTGCTGCCATACATGATGTCTGCCTGTACCAAATCACCGGCCTTTGCGCTGTCCTTATTGAATACAAAATACAGGGGAGGGTCTGTCGGCTTGCCTTGATTAATAATTGTATTTTTAGGATGAACCTTGGAATAATTTGCTGATATGGCAAGAGTATCGGAGGAATTGATGATACTATCGCCATTACAATCGGCATGTTTGAAGTTCACATAAGAAGAAAAAGTGTCCTTCCAATCCATGCAGGGTTGCTCTAACCAGTTTATAGAAGCGGTTGGCCTTGCCGGTCCGCTTTTGCTGTATCCTGCCCCTATATTCAAAAGATCTTTTACATCAACTACCCTGTCACGGTTGGCATCGCCGGGCCATACAGGAATGGTGTCAATGAATATAGGGTAATCTATGGAGTCAGCGCAGCCATATCTGCAATTGGCGCTGAGGTGGATATTGCCCTTGGTTCCTTTTCCCCAGGCTACTCTTATTGAATCGTTGTTTTTGTTTGCAAATATAATTGTGCCTCCTTTCACTATCCAGCTGTAAACTAAATTTGTATCCGTTATAACTGAATATGAATTTGTATCCATTGCTTTAACAGCATTATTCCCTTTTATAGCCAGTCGCATATTACAATCGGACGATAGTTTCCAGACTTTATTCAAAGAGGAATAAATCATGCTATTCCTTTTATCAAAAGTTACGAGTGAATTTCCGTAACGATCAAAATCGGGAAAAAGTGGAAATGTTTTCCTCTGTGTCATATTACGGTCAAATGCAAGCAATAGTTTTTGGTCATTTACAGCAAGTACAGTATCTGTGAAAAGATAATAATTGCCGAAACGATCCAGTGTTAAATGATTGGCATCGTATTCAGAATAGGTAAGTGGAATGCTTTGCCAGGAACAATTGAATGAGCTATCAATTTTAATCGTATATGAATTCCAGTTTTGATTCTGGTAAGTTGCAGCTTTCCCCCATAACAATTCACCGTCATGTGAAGCTTGAGAGGTTCTCCCTGCAATGAATATATTTCCGTTATCATCAAATGAAAAACTCGCCGCAAAATCTGGAAATATATAGTACATGCCAAGATCCATCGTCGAAACGCCGCCTGATAAAGTGTATCGAGTTATTGCCTCAAAATAGGCATCAAGACTCGACGTATCGAATGATTCTCCTATTGCATAATAGTTGCCAAATTTATCCAGGCCTGAAGAAATGAAATATGTTGAATCTAATCCGTAGCCATATTTAGGAAGATAGTTGACAAACGGAGTCACAATGCTGTCTGTTATTTTACCTGTTGTATCCAGTTTAAATATGAATATCTTTAAATTCGGATAAACCCCAATGATACCGGCCGCATAAACAGCTCCTCCGGGGTTAACAGAAATATTATTTAACGTATATGGATAAACAATTGTATCGCACCATAAATAGGTGCCTTTTGAATCAAAGCAGATAATCAGGGAATATGCATAGCTTGATCCACCCTGGGAAATAATGACTCTTCCGCTTGTATCTGTAAATATTTCATTTACGGTGTTAATATTACCATTGAAGGTCCCCCATAGTTTTACTCCGTTACTGTCATATTTTTCAATAAAGGCAGAGCCTGCCTTGGTGTTTTTTGGTTGATGCGCCCCTGCGGTGGTAATGCCGCTGGTATCAGGACTACGGCCGGTAACATATAAATTGTTTTTTGAGTCCACAAAAGTTTTGGTGATCACTGTGTTTTTGGTATTTTTACCAATACTGATAACATTCTTTGGCGAAGAGTATTTTACCGGAAATCCCTTTGCTGAAACTTCATTACTATGCAACTGCCCGGCTATGGATAGAATTACAGTAAGCAAAAATAATTTTGGCAAACAATTGTAAGTCATTTTATGGTTTTAAGCGTTTGATCATAGATCACAAATATATATTTAAAAGAATAGTATTAATTAACAAACGGCAGGATTTTATATATAAAAGGTGGAAAATGGCAATGAACGGAATTTCAGTGTGCTTTGCAAAGTCTTTTAATTTTGTAACTTTGTCTTGATTATCAACAAGACAAATGGTAAGAACTCGTTTATTTTTTATTTTCATACTCCTTTTTACAGGAATATCAGGTCTTCGTGCACAGGGGAAGACAGGCTCTAAAAGCAAAGCTCCCAAAGTGGCTGATACTGCCAATTATCCCTATTGGATCCAGATGATGGATGATACGGGTGTGGTCTTCGCAAAAGCAGAAAGAGCATTTTACCTGTATTGGAAAAACAGGCCAACGCCTCAAAATGATAATGAAGAAAACGAAAAGGGTTTTGAGGGTGAAGGAAAAGAAAACATCAAATATGCCTACGAATACAAACGCTTCAAGTCATGGGAGCAATCGGCTAAGAACCTCGTTGGTCCGGATGGAAAGATATTAAGTCCGGCAAGGCAGATTGAGATATGGGAACAAAATCATAAAGCAAAAAATGAAAAGTAAAAGCCATTTCTCAGTAACCTCCTTCACTTGCATCACGAGAGCGAGAACGCTTTTTATCGTTATGGCTTTCTTGTTTTCCAATCAATTTCTCCATGCTCAAAACGCATCATTTTCACAGGTTGGGCCAGTAAAGTTTCCCCAGGATCCGAGTGTGCAGACAACAGGTATGGGCAGAGTTTGCCAGGTTGTTTTTCATCCTACGGATAGCAATATTATTTTCGCCATTTCATCCTCGGGTGGCCTATGGCGTTCTATCAATAAAGGTGCTACCTGGCGTTCCCTTACGGATGACCTGCCTTATACGAGATGTGCATGTCTGCTCATCAATCCTAAGAACCCGAAGACCATGTGTCTCGGCACCGGTGACCCTAATTATTATTATGCAAGCCTTGGAGTTTGGAAAACAACTGATGGAGGAAAAACCTGGAATCCGATTGGCAAATCAATTAGTTCTTATCTCATTTCAAAAATGGTGATGAGTCCTTATGATACCAGTGTGATCATAGCGGCAACATCCAATGGTATTTATAAAAGTACCAATGCCGGAAGTTCATGGAAACTAAAATCAACCTCTGATTATTTCCGGGAATTACTCATTAAACCCAATAGCAATAACACCCTATACGCAGGATCCTTTAATAATTTTTATTATTCTACGGATCTCGGTGAGAGCTGGACGGGAAAAGTCCTGAAAGCCAAGGATACTATGTCAGGCATTGCACTCGCTGTTACTCCTGCCGATTCCAATGTGGTTTATGCGGCGGGCTGGAGACGAAGCGGCAATCCTACTTTTTTCGGAGGTATGTTTAAATCCACCAATAGCGGAAAAACATTTACCAAGATTATTGATACGCCGAATGTACTTGGCTATAGCTGGAATGGTACATCCAACGATGGACAGGGAGCATATAACCTGGCTATTTGTGCGGATCCCAATAATGCGAGTACAGTTTATATCAGCGCAATCAATATCTGGAAATCGATTAATTCGGGAAAAAACTGGACGCTCAAATCTTATTGGGTAAATGGCGTTCATGCCGATAAACACGGAATGGAATTTTCTCCTTTTAACAGTAATGAATTATACGTTAATCATGACGGGGGAGTGGATAGATCCAAAGATGGAGGAAATACATGGACCACTATTAGTGATGGGCTTTCTGCATCGGAATTTTATACCCTTGGGCAAAGTGTAACCCGAAGGGATATTTGTATAGGCGGGCTTCAGGATAACGGTGTGGATCTGATCAGAAATAAAATTACCTATACTGTTCAGGGTGGCGACGGAACGGATGATTATGTATTCGATCGTAAAGACACTTCCTATTATTACGAAGAACGTTATTCCGATCGTCATAATGCAAACACGTATGCGGTTGATTATATCGGATCTGTGGGTATCATGGAAATGTCAAAGACGGATACCAATGTTGCCTACTGCGGTAGCTTTCATTTGGAACGCAGCAAAAATTTCCGTGCGGCAGCTGCCAGCGTTGCCTGGACAAGTATCAGTGATAGCGTTCCGAATATTTTGAATTCAATTTCCACTTCAAGATTTTCATCTAATTTATTATACTATTCAGATTATTACTGGCGTTTGTTCCGCAGTGATAATATCCTTGCTACCAAGCCAAAATATACCACCTTATATCCACCGGATAACACCACTTATGTAACGCAGGTTCTTGCGAGCCCTTTCAATGTAAACCATGTATATCTTACCCAGAATACTGCCTTCTACGTTTCCCGCGATAAAGGAAAAAGCTGGGTGAATATGAGTACTGGATTGCCGGGAGCTTATATCAGGAAATTTGTAGCGGACCAGTATGACACAGACACAGGTTTGTACGCAGCTACCTACAATGGCATTTATTATACAAACAGCAAACTGAAAAAATGGATATTCTTTTCCGGTTCCATGCCTTCTGTTGCAAGCATCAGTGATTTGGAAATGTATAATGACAGCACACCGAATAGTTGTATTCGTGTTTCTACTTTTGGAAGAGGTATCTGGCAAAGCAGCTTGTATCGCGATCTTCACAGAATGCCGAAAGCGGATTTCACCATGAATAGCACATCATCGGATCCATGTCCTAATGCATACATCCTGAATGACCTCAGCGAAGGTGCAATTACTTCAAGACAATGGATCATTTCTCCTTCCTCCGGATATAGATACATTAATGGCAGCGATAGTTCGAGTCGTAATCCTGAAATATTATTTTTAGAACCCGGGGTGTATTATATTAGTCTTAAGGTGGGAAATCCTGCAGGTGCAGACGTAAAAACGCAAACGCTGCATATTTCAACTTCAACTCTTGCAGCAACGTGCTTGCCCTATACAAAAATTCCCTGCTGTTATTATATCGGAATAGCAAGATTTGAACTGAACACCATTGATAATTCTTCCTGGTACAGCACGGATAATTATATCAACGTGGAAGATTATACCTGTTCCCAATCCACTGTTTTAAGGGCAGGCAACAAATATACTGTGTATGTAACCAATGGCACATACAACGATGAGAATGTAAAAATGTATATTGATTATAATAATAACGGAAGCTTTACTGATGCCGGCGAACTGGTTGGAAAAATTAGTCCGGGCAGGGGCAGGCGTTCCTTTACATTTACCGTCCCTTCCAATCCGAAAATAGTAGATACGTTTTTGCGATTGCGAGTGATGAGTGATTTTTATACACTGAAAGGCCCTTGTGATACCCTTGGGTACGGGGAAGCGGAGGATTATTCCGTAATGATAGACTCGGGCAGACCAATCGTGAAAGTAATTGTTCCTGCACAAAGCAGTTCAAGTTATATTGCTATCTTTAATGTGAGTGAACCTGTCACAGGTTTTGATTCTACAGATATTTCGGTTAGCAGTGCTATCTTGACGAACTTTCATCAACTCGATGATCATAATTATGCAGCTACCATACATCCGGGAATAAACAGAAGCACTATTAAGGTCTCAGTAAATGCAAATGCATTCAATGGATATTTCGGAGGCACTAATCTGGCCGCAACGGATTCAACTTATTTCTTTCTCGGATTCAAGAATTATGATCTGAATATAAAACCTCTTTCCAAATCTGTTGCTAATGGAAATTACGGCGATAATTATTCTTTCATATTTCCTTACGGAACCAGAAAGGATTCACTTATTGCTAACTTTACTCTTAGTGATACTTCTATTGCTGATGTGAATTATATTCCGCAAACGAGCAATGTGACGGTGGGTAATTTTACCACCCCGCTTGTATATAAAATTTTTGCTAAAGATACCACCCTGTACATGATCGATACAGTAAGTGTACTTATTAATAAAGATACCGCCTGTACCATGCTGAGTTATGGAATTAAATCGCCGCTGGCTGCAGGAAAAATATCCGGAGATTCTATTTTAGTATTGCTGCCTGTCGGGACGAATATCACAAGTCTTGTGGCAGATTTTAAAACAGCAAGCACTGCAATGGTAACTGTAAATGGCAACACCCAGGTAAGTGATGTAACTATAAATAATTTCAGTAGTCCGCTGAATTATCTGGTCACTGCACAGGATACCAGTTACCATAAGAATTATAATGTTTCTGTTAGCCTGGTTACATCTGCCGGAAATATTTTGAAAGCAGCTGAGGAATCCATAAATATTTATCCGCTGCCTGTTCGTGATATATTGCATATTGAATTCTCAACCCCTGCAAAACATCTACACATGAATCTTTTTGATGAACAAGGCAAGTCTGTGCTGTCTAAGGAAATTGATGGAATCAAAAATGCAAACATTAACATGAGCTATTTTCCGAATGGAATTTATTCCCTGAATATAGTTGGACAAGATATAAAATACACACGCCAGGTTGTAAAGCAATAATTGAGCTCCGGGCAACGCGGAAATTATAAGGCCTATAGTCTGGTTAAACATTGATTTTTACCTTGTTTAGTAGCATATTTCATTGATTTTAGCCAATGGGAACTATAAGCAGGCAGGAAATTATATTATGAAGTTCACGGTTGAAAAACAACATATTACTTCTCAAAAGATACTAATCACAAATTAAAGCGGTTATGTATGAAAAATCATACTTTCATGTAATATGTATTGTGCCAAAGTATCCTTAAATTTGTGTATTGTCATAAATTCATATGAAAACGTCCTTTCTTTCAATTGCCTTCATTTTTATTTTTATTTCGGGAAATGCCCAGGATAAACGTAAACCAGTTTCCACCAGGGATTCAAAAAACTATCTGGCTATACATCCTGTCTGGATACAATGTATAGATAGCCCTAATGCACTCCTGAGGTATGCACAGTACACTTTTGAGGCTTACTGGCAGGGAAAGGAGCGGCCACAGAATGATAATGAAGAGGCCGAAAAAAAGGGTGGATTTGAAGGTGAAGGCCGTGATAATATCGAATACTCCTATGAATACAAGCGATTCAAAGAATGGGAGGCACGTGTAAAAAACATGCTTGGCTATGACGGGCGTGTTCTGACTGCAGAAAAGCAGCTGGAGATCTGGCAACAGATCCAAAATGAAAAAAGGGAGGCAAACAAATGAAGCACCTCTTTTATACTCTGATCTTTTCATTGTTTTTATGCAATTTTATTTTTGCACAAAACGGGTCCTGGTCCGAAGTGGCGCCCGTAAGGCTCGATATTTATCCCGGATCTGGTATGGGGCATGTGGACAAGGTTGTTTTTCATCCGACGGATAGCAATGTGCTTTTTGCCGTTAGCATGGGGGGAGGTGTGTGGCGAAGTGGTAACAAAGGAGCTTCCTGGCAGGCCATATCTGATCAACTGCCTGCTACCAATAGCACCAGCCTGGTAATTAATCCTAAAAATCCAGATGTAATGTATCTTGGATGTGGTCTTGGCGTATGGAAAACCACGAATGCAGGAAAATCATGGTACCAGATAGGAAAAACCTCTGTTTCTCAAAATTTTGTTAGTGCCATTGTTATGGATTCTGCTGATACGAGTGTTATAGTTGCCACAGGTATTGGAAATAGTATTCCGGGCATATACAAATCCATAGACGCCGGGGCAACATGGAAATTGAAAAGTAAAATCACAGATACTTATCGGGGATTGCTGCAAAAGGCCGGAGGAAGTAAGGTGCTGTATTGCTGGTCATATAACTGCTATTATATTTCCTATAATTTCGGAGACAGCTGGACTCAGAAATACTTTAACAAGTCAAAAAAGTATGACGGGGCTATAATGGCAGTAACACCGGCAGATTCCAATCTTGTATATGCCTATCTCTGCGGAGGAGGAAAAAGGTTTGGTGGACTATGGAGATCCACTGATGGTGGCATAAATTTCAAAATGTTATGTGATAGCCCGAACCTAACCAGCTATGCACAGGACGGTTCCGTTGAGGACGGACAAGGCTATTATAATATGGCCCTCTGTGCTGATCCAAAACGTGGGGGTATTATTTACCTGGGAGCCATCAGTATCTGGAAATCCATTGATTCCGGGCGCACGTTCAAGATGTGCAATTACTGGGGGACGGGCGTGCATTGTGATAAACACGGACTCAACTTTTCACCCTATAATAAAAAGGATATCTATGTAAACCATGACGGAGGTGTGAGCGTATCCTACGATAGTGGCAGTAGCTGGCAAAGTATTAGCGATGGTCTTTGTGCAGCGCAGTTTTATGATTTTGGGCAAAGCCAGACCCGCAGGGAAATTTGCGCCGGCGGCCTTCAGGATAACGGAACCGAAATATATAAGAATAAAAAAACCTATGAAATTCAATCGGGTGATGGATGGCCATATTATACCTTCGATTCACATGATACCGATGCATTTTATATCCTTGGTACAGGAGAAAAATTAACCGTTGATAAAAACAACTGGATTCCTATAGGTTTCGTGGGACCAATTGCCTTCAGTGGTGATACAAATGTTGCTTATTGCGGGAAATATCACCTTCTTCGCAGCAAAAATTTCAGGGGAAAATATTATCAGATCAAATGGGATTCGATATCAGACAGTGCTGGACAGATATTATGCATTTCTGTATCTAAAAAATCGAATAATCTTTTATATTATACCGATCGTAACCTTTACCGGTGTGATAGCGCATTGGCTGTAAAACCTACATATACTAAATTAAAATTGCCATCCGGTGCACCGTATGCTTTGCAGGTTGAGGCCAGTCCATTTGATCTGAATTCGGTATATTTCCGGGACGCCTATAACATTTATCTTTCTACAAATAAAGGTAAGAACTGGAAAACCATTACAAATTCAGGTTTGCCTTCTGTCAATATCATGAAGTTCATCATTGACCGTTATGATCCTGATACGGGAATATATGTCTGCTTATATGCAGGTATTTATTATAAGAATAGTAAAATGAGCAAGTGGAAATTATTTTCCACTACATTACCAAGTGTGTGCAACATTTCCGGGATGGATATCTTTAATGACAGTACTCCAAACAGTTGTCTGCGTGTTTCCACCTATGGCCGGGGTATCTGGCAAAGCAGTTTGTATCGTGACTTGCAAAAGACACCCAAAGCGGATTTCGTATATTTTGCCAGCACCGATAAACCATGCAGCAATGTGTATTTTTTTAATGATATGAGCCAGGGAGCTATCACCAAATGGCAATGGTTTATTTACCCTGCCGCTGGATACAAATACCTCAATGGTACTGATATTAGCAGCCGCGATCCTGAAATTTCATTTACCACTCCAGGGGCGTATCAGGTAAGTTTGAAAGTAAGTAATCCGGGAGGAAGCAGTATAGTAACGCAATTCCTGAATATTTCTACGTTGAATATAGCTGCGGGATGCAACACAAAAACCAGTTATTCAACAAGTGATGAATCCGGTGTATATGAATTCAAATTAAATGCAATGGATTATTCCAGCTGGACTCTTGCAACTGCGGATGTAAGCTGTGATCATTCCACAGTTCTTCGTGCCGGAGGAACATATACGGCAGAAATAACCAGTCTTTCATATGTATCCCAATATGCAAAATTGTATATTGACTACAATAATAATGGTGTATTGACAGATGCAGGGGAACTTGTGGGAAGCGCCAAGGGCAAAAGCAAGTTTGA
>CAILMK010000623.1 GCA_903835275.1 uncultured bacterium
AAATGCAGATACGGAATATGTAAGTTTCACACCGGCACTTAATACATTGGCAGGCGGAACCTTTACCATTAAGGCATATACTGACCTTGCAAGTGATTCAAATCATAAAAATGATACAATAACAGCAACTCTTATTATTAATCCACAACCTAAAGCGGGTTTTAGTGTAAAAAACACTTGTGTTGGCAGCGTATTTGCAGTAACAGATACCAGTAAAAACGGCAGCACATACCAGTATTATCTTGTAAATAATTCAGGAGTAAAAATTGATTCTTCCACTTTAAAAAATCCATCAAACTTTACTGCTTCCTCACCCGGTTATTATAGAATATTGCAAAAAGTACGGGGCCCCGGATCATGCAGCGATACAACTTCTGTTGCGTTGAAAATTGATACGATAAATGCTCACTTTACCCATTCCGTTCCTTTGGCAGATGGTACTGTAAATTTCAAGGCAGCAGATACCTCATTAAATTCTTATGGTTGGAATTTCGGTGACGGTACTTCAAACGGAGCAGGTGATTCTACAAGCCATAAATATATAGCCAATGGTACATATCATGTTGTCCTCACTGCAACAAGTTCCTTTGGGTGCGTGGATTCAAGCAAGGACTCTGTAGTTGTCCTAATTAGTGGCATTAATGGAGCAAGTAATTCCACCCATGTGGAAATTTATCCAAATCCCTTCAGGGAAAACACAAACATTGAATATAGTCTTGGCAATGCAGCTGATGTAAAGGTGGTAGTAACCGATGTGTTTGGCAGACCGGTGGCAACACTTGATAACAAATATACCATTCCCGGTAATTACAGGGTTGTTTTCAATGCTTCTGACTACAATCATTTGATTCCGGGAATTTATATCATACGGATAATGATGGGAGATTATATCCTTACCAGAGAAATGACATTAGTCAAATAGTAAGCCCGGTTTTTGCATTTAGCTGTCCGTTCAACCCTGTTTCCGGCCAATTTATCTAAAAATGAAAATGAATCAGTCCTCTATGAACATATAATTCGATTTCTTTGTATATTTGGGTGTTGATCTCGACTACAAGTATATGCACGTTAAGGATAAAGAGCCGTTAAGTTATCTGAAACACCTTGAAAATGTTCATTTCAGGGAGCGTGAGATTGATATGGATAAGGTAAACGGAATCATGAATTCAATAGATGCCCTTTCCAGAGCTTTCTTTTTTTCCGCCCCTTCATTTTACATTTTGGATTATACGCGCCGCGAATACATCAAGTTATCCAATTATGGAAGCCTTTCATTGGGGTATAGTTCCAGGGAATTCATAGATGGAGGGCTGGATTTTATCCTTGATATCTATCAAAAGGATGATTTTGCCTGTATGAATCATAATATCTTCACTCGTGTGGTTGAGTTTTTGAAATCAAAACCACAGGAAGAGCATGACAAATATCTTTTCACGCATAACTACAGATGGAAGAAAAGGGATGGCACTTTTGCAAGTATCCTTCAAAAGCGCAGTTTTATTACTTCTCCTGTCACCGGTTTGCCTTTAATAAGCTTTGGCTCATGTCAGGATGTTTCTGCCATAAAACATGATCATAAAATGGTGCATGTCATTGATAAAATTGCGCGGCCTGACAATGAAGTGATCCTTCAAAATATCACCACGGATTTCTTTTTTCCTAATCCGGAGGAAACACTACTTACCAAAAGGGAAAGGGAGATATTATATTGGATGGCGGAAGGACTTAGCAGCAAGCAATTGG